>JAFGDC010000384.1 GCA_016932295.1 candidate division CSSED10-310 bacterium | reverse complement strand
GGGGTGTGGGTGGGAGTGCGGGTCGGCGTCCGGGTGGGGGTTCTGGTGGGAGTGCGGGTCGGAGTTCTGGTGGGAGTGCGGGTTGGAGTATTGCAACTGTCATAGTGAAAATAGATGAAACCACCGTCCCAATAACTCTTGTCCCGAGCGTAGTTATACCAGGTGCCGCAGGAACCACAGCCCTGCTCCGCGGAATACACCGTGTTGCCGGACACACCCGTGACATACCCGACATGCCCGTACGTGCCACCCTCGTGCACGCCCACGGCGCCGACCTTGGGATTGGAACATACCGGCCAACCATTGCTGGTGGCGTAATTATCCCAGGTGTTCGCGTTCGTGCACCAGGGCAGGTATTCTCCATCGTTGCAGCGACAGTTCCAGGCATACCATACGCAGTTGCCGCCGTTCACACATCCAGTACCATCGCAGCACCAGCAGTAGTTGCCGCCTGAACTGCACACATACGACTTGTTGATGCCACCGCATACCGCCACGCCGTATCCCTCGGCACCGACCCGGGTGACCGTTCCCAACAACAGCATAACCGCCGCCAGCAGTCCCGCGATCCTCACCAGTGTTTCCGACACGTGGTATCGTTTCATGACCGCGCTCCTACTTGAACGTGGCGAGCATGTGCTCGATGACGGGCAGGCTCGCGAAGTCGTCCGTGACACGATACTCCAGGCTGAACACCAGATTGCCCCGTTGAAACAGGGTGATGGACTGGGTGCAGGCTTGCCCCTGGGGATTCAACATGCGGATCGCCGGCTCCCCCCCCACCATCCGGTCGGGTGATTCCGGCTTCTGCAACTCGCTCGACATGAGCCCGGCGTAGTTCACTTCGTACCAATTCATCAATTCCAACGCCTCGTCATTTGTCCACAAATCCATGATCACCATGGGCCCGCCAGGACCGGTGAACTCGATTTTCTTCTTTATGACGAACGACGGTTTTCCGAAGTTTTCCAACCGCACCAGCATCTTCCAGTCAGCAGGATACTCAAGTGAGAAACCCCAGGCTTCGTCCTGGTAAACCTGCCAGTCCACATGGGACAAATCCACACTCCCGGCCACTGACGGCAGGCATGCGAGGAGGACCACTACAAACACATATACTTCCAGTTTCATTCATATCCTCCTGGTAATGACGGCTCCCGTGTGTTCCGGTGAAACCGACTCCGGTGGATCCATCAATATCACTGATCAGCCGCAGCGTCCGGTGAGCGTTCCGCGACATTCAGGACTCTCCGGCCGCCGGCGCGGGTCACCCCTGCCTCTCGACAGGATCCAGCCCATGCGATTCAATGATCGTGATGAGATGTCAGTTAGATTTTACTGCCGGAACCAAGAATAGCAAGTCCAAATCACCTCCGGACAACCGTTTTGTCATCACTCCACCTGGCTGCGCGACACGCCCCACTCAGTGGGATTCCATGTCGCTCGAAATGAGGCGCGAACCACTCTGTCAGGAACTTAGTTGCGGTGATGGCGGATCCGCCGAGTGATCATCATCAGTCCCATGAACAAACCGAGAAAGAGCGCCGATAGGGGATTCAAACTCGGTACCGGTGCCGGGGTCGGTGTGATCGTGATGGTAGGAGTGAATAAAGGAGTGGAAGTATCAGAGGGTGTCGGTGAAGGGGTGGGCGTCGGAGTGAGAGTCGGCGTCAGGGTGGGAGAATTAGTTGGGGTAAGGGTTGCGGTAAGGGTTGGGGTAAGAGTTGGGGTAAGAGTTGGAGATGGTGTGGGGGTTGGCGTCGAAGTGGGAGATAGCGTGGCGGTGAGAGTGGGGGTCAACGTAGGTGATTGAGTCGGACTGGAGGTCGGTGAATTGGTGAAGGTGGGTGACAGGGTCGGAGTGGTGGTGGGGGTAAAAGTCACCGTCGACGTGAGTGTCGGAGACTGGGTCGGGGAATGAGTGGGGGTCATGGTTGGGGTCGCGGTGGGAGTCAGGGTCATCGTCGGCGTAAGTGTGGGTGAGTTGGTCGGCGACAACGTCGGTGAGAACGTGGGGCTGCTGGTCGGTGTCGATGTGGGCGACAGCGTCGGCGACGGACTCAACGTTGGCGTCAGGGTGGTGGTGGCGGTCGGTGAAAAGGTCGGAGTGGGCACGAAAGGTTCTTCGCTGCCATAGGCGAGATATGATGCCGGCGACGCGGAGGTGTTATAGGACGCCTTGATCCACTCAGGACTGCGCTTTACCCTGGAGACGCGGACCTCGTCGACGTACCCGGTCAGCGGGTGCACCGACGGCTCCTCCCCGGTGCCGATGTACACCTGGGTACCGCTCGGTAACGTGGAAACGATGCTGGAGAACGTGTGTATGTTGTTCCCGTTCACATAAATCATGGCATTGCCGCCGCCGTTGATCGTCATGCCAAAATAATACCATTGCCCCTCATTGAAGGTGTAAGTGAAAACCTCTTGGTCATCGTGCTCGCCGGCATTGAAATACGGGTGCATGGCCGGTGATGCCATCATCCGGTATTCACAGCCGCCTGGAGTGTTGTGGTTGATAGACACGACACCATCGTGCCCATCGTTGGTCGTGACATTGAACCAGGCTTCAATGCTGATCTGGTTGGTGCTGTTGAAGTTGAAATTGCTGGGACTGGATTTGAAACAATAGTCGTTATCGCCGTCGAAGCGATCTGCGCCATCGATATACCCGCTGACGTTCTGAACGGTACCGGAATATGGTGTCATATCATTATCGTAAGAGGTTGAATCATAATGAGTTCCGGACGTTTCATCGAGATGCTGCACCATCACGAAAGTGCTGTCCCATACCGCTGATGGTGAGGCTTGGGAACCCACCGCTGCGTTGCCGTAATACATGTACACGACCGTATCGGCGGAATGGCTCAGCGATCCGATCTTGAGCCAGGCTTCAAGTGACTCCTGGCCGCTCGAAGCGTTGTAGTACTCGATCTCGTGGTCCATCCTGGTGATGCCGTCAGCGGTGGTGAACAAAATATCGTCACCATCCGGTTGGGCGTTGGAGAATACGGGATTGGAGCCGGCTGAAATGGAGATCCTGACAGGAAAATTGGTGAGCGTGGCAGGAGTGATCTGTGAAGAGATGGTTACAGCCTGCCGATAGTTCCAGGCTGGATTGTACCAATCCGCCTGCACCGCCGGTGTGGAAACCGTCGCCAACATGGCCATCGCCGCCACCGATATTACCAACAACACGGGTCGCATCATCACTTCCTCCTCCTCGTTGAACCGTTCAGTTCCTAAGCCAGGGGCTTTGTAGTAGCGTTACCGTTTCAAACTGTCAAGCGGGTTTGACGCACACTCCGGCGAATGTCCCCGGTTGGACCAGCGGTGGTGGTCACTCCCCCGGGATGAAAGCCGGCACCGCCGGCCGGCCATGTGCATCATATACCTTCTACAGGACTCAATAGTACCGCGAGGAGTTTTCCTGTGCTTCTCCCACCACCAGGTATCCACTCTCTTCAAACGCCGCGCCGAAAAAAAAGCAATATCATCTGCCGTATCGGCCTCAGCAGGCCAGGTAAAAACAAGTGCATCCTCAATCCTCGTTCCCGAGGCGGAACGCTCATCTTACGATAATCGAGACCGGCCGCCAGTAGTTGCCAGGAAGGTCAGCACCAGTATTCTCCGAAGGCGGCGCGGCGGCGGGACATATCTCACCCTCCAGGCTCCCTGAAATAAACTGGATAGTGCCCGGATCGGCCAGGTTCTCAACCTCGTCGTGGCGGGTGGCGTACCGGCATGCGAAGGACCGTCCTGCGGGCAGGGCAACGCTCAACCGCCATTCAGGATAATCGATCGGCTCCATCTTGACCGCGAAGAGCGGAGTATTACGGCCCAACTCAGGCAACCTTCCCAGGACGAAGACGCTCGTCCCGAGCGAGATTGGTTTCATATCTCATGGTGAATTCGTAAGGCCGGCGCGCCATGATCCCTGCCCGTAATCATGGCAGGCCTGTCATGATGCATACCAGGACCGGAATACACCTCATGTCTTCATCTCCCTGGCCACCTCAACTATTTCATCGAGCGGATTGATGATGACCTCGAAACCACGCCGCCGGAAGAGGGCTATCATGCGGGGATTGTCGGTGGTGGTCTGGGCCACCACGCGTCGCAATCCCCAGCGTTCGGCGATGGCCATGCAGCAGTCGGTGAGAACGCCACCCAGGCCCTTGTTCTGCCAGGCGTCGGTAACCAGGACCGCGTACTCCACCACTTCGTGATCTGGATCCGCGATCAGGCGACCCACTCCGACCAATGAACGCTCGCCGTTCAGCACCACTTCCGCCACAATGGCGATTTCCCGATCATAATCGATAAAGCAGTATCGCGACGCCACCTCGTGGGACTCCCAGTGGAAGAAATACCTGAACCTCGAGTAGATCGATTCCCGCGAGCAGCTTCCCAGCATCTCCATCCACAGTGGTTCATCCTCGGGCTTGATGGGTCGCAGCAACACAGTAGAGCCGTCCTTCAGTGTGCCTTGCCGGACCAGTTCCTCGGGATACGGGTGCAGCGCCAGATGGGAATATGGCTTGATGTGCTTGTCCACCAATTCCGGATCGATAATGATCCTCGCATCCAGTGCGATGGCTCGATCCGTCGTGACCAGCAGTGGATTTATGTCCAGTTCCATGATTTCAGGATAGTCGGCGGCAAGGTACGAAAACCGCATGATGGTCTCAATGAGCCGATCAAGATTGACGCCGGGCCGACCCCGATAGCCACGGAGCAGGGGCCAGGCCCGCAGGGATTCGAGCATGCGCCTGGCCAGCCGTTCATTCAGGGGGGGCAATCCCAGGGTGATGTCGTTGAATACCTCGGCGGTCGTCCCTCCCAATCCCGCCATGATGACAGCGCCGAAGGTCGGGTCCTTTTTCATGCCGAGAATCATTTCCAGGCCTTGTGTGGCGCGCAGCATCGGCTGGACAGTCACACCGCGCACCAGCGCGCCCGGCAACCCTTCCCGGACGCCGGCGACGATGCGATCGAAAGCGCTCCGTACCATCCGGTCATCCTCCAGGTTCAGCTCCACCCCACCCAGGTCACTCTTGTGCGTGATATCTGGTGAATCGATCTTCAGAACCACCGGATAGCCCAGCCGCTCCGCCACGGCTGCCGCTGTATCGCGGTCCGCCGCCGGGAATGGCTGCGTTACCTGGATGCCATATGAGGCCAGGATCGTCTTGGACACTTCCTCGGACAGCGCTCGGCTCGATTGCACGATCAACGAGGCAAACTGTGCACGGGTTTTCTTGCGGTCCAGCGTGAAGGTGACTGGTATATCACGGGGCGTTTCGTACAGGGCGCCGAGGTTGCGGCTGTATGCCACCAGTGTCATGAAGGCGCGCACCGCCTGTTCCGGGGTCCGATACGAAGGGATACCCGCCTCGCTGAGGATCTTGATCCCCTCCTGCATGCTTTGCCCCCCAAGCCAGGCTGCCAGAATGGGTTTCCCCGTCTTTTCCACCAGTTCCGCCACAGCCATGGCGGTGGCCCGGGGATTGGTCATGGATTGTGGAGTGAGTATGGCCAGCACCGCATCGACACCGGCATCGGGCAGGACCGCCTCGACGGCGCGCGCGTACCGCTTGGACCGGCAGTCGCCGAGGACATCCACCGGATTACCGTGAGACCAGAACGGCGGCAAGCGCTCATCCAGTTCGGCGATGGTCTCCTTCGCCAGGCGGGCGAGCGTTCCCTTGGCTGCGATCAACGCATCGGTG
>JAFGDC010000383.1 GCA_016932295.1 candidate division CSSED10-310 bacterium | reverse complement strand
TTTTCATAATCATGAATCCGCAACTGGATCTCCAACAACTTCGCGCGTTTTATTTCCTGGCCCGCACCGGCAGTTATACCGCCACGGCCAGGCGGCTGTCACGGACGCAATCGGCGATCAGTCACGCCATCCGAAAGCTGGAGGAGTCCGCCGGAGTGAAGCTGGTGGACCGTAGTGGCTCACGGTTCCAACTATCCGAGGAAGGCAGACGGTTGTTTGCCGCCTGTGAGTCGGTTTTCTCGACGCTGGAGCGCGTGGCGGAGGACATCTCCCA
This sequence comes from candidate division CSSED10-310 bacterium, assembly GCA_016932295.1. Next base: position 4,087 of record JAFGDC010000383.1, on the reverse strand, counting down.
CCTGCGGGGCGGCGGCAGGGGACTGCTGCGGCTCGGCGCCACCGTCGAGTTCGGCAGCAGCATCCTGATGCAGCACATGGGGCCGTTTCTCAAGGCACATCCCGACCTCGACGTCGAGTTCCACATGCACCATGAATTGTTGGCCGGCCTGCTTCGCGATGATCTTGACATCATCATAGACTGTAAGGAACACCAGCAGCCGGAATTGGAGCGGGTGGTTTTGTTCAGAGAAGCGTATGTGATCGTCGCGGCGCCGGAATACTGCCGGTCGAACAGGCTGATCGCCATAGAGGATCTCGGCCGGACGGTCATCCTGTCCCTGGACAGGGAACTGACCTGGTGGCATCGGCTGCTCTTCTCGCTGCCGCCTGAGAATCGCCCCTGCTTCGACCGGGTGATCCCAATCAATCACATCCGTGGCATGATCGTAGCCGCCAGACATGGACTGGGGGTAGCGCTGGTGCCGAAATACAGCGTGTTAACGGAATTGGGTGAAGGCAGCCTCGAGATGGTCTTCCCTTCCCTCGATCTGCATGAGGATCGCTTCTGCATCTATCAGAAACTCACCAGGAAACACCTGCTCCGCCACCAGTTGCTGATCAGTCACCTGTTGGGCATCCGTCCGCGCGAATTCGGCTCGAAGTAGCGATTGCGCACATGGGTTTATCAGGGTCGTACCCGGCGCATTTCGCCCGGGCGCGGACATGTCACTGTCCGTTGTCGCAGTCTGAAACGCGACCGGTTGCATCGGTATCACACTCCGAGGCGCGAAGCCGGACCACTTGCACAATGTTCTTTCCTGGTTTTATATGATCAGGAGCATAACCGGAGGCAGCACGATGAACGATCATCCACGGGATGTACCACCGACCGGCAGGTTGGAACAGGGGTTCGTCCAGGTCTACACCGGGGACGGCAAGGGCAAGACCACCGCCGCCATCGGGTTGGCGGTCAGGGCGATGGGCGCGGGACTGCGGGTCTACATCGGGCAGTTCATCAAGGCTGGAGATTCTAATGAAATCGAAGCGTTACGACGTTTCGGCGGACTCATCACCATGCGACAGTTCGGCCGTGGCTGCTGGCTTCATGGAGAACCCGATCCGGCGGACGTGGCAGCCGCCCGAATCGGACTCCGGGAAATCCGTCTTGCCGTCACCTCCGGAGACTATGACCTGGTCATCCTCGATGAGGCCAATCCGGCGACCTGGTTCAAGCTCATCGATGTTCAGGATTTCCTGGATCTCATCGACCTCAAACCACCCCATGTCGAACTCGTGTTTACCGGCCGGCGGGCGGATCCCAGGCTGCTGGAGCGTGCCGACCTGGTCACGGAGATGGTCGAGCGGAAGCACTATTTCTCCTCCGGAATCAGCGCCCGCCAGGGCATCGAAAGGTAAGGACAGCGCCCCCCACGAATTCGTACCGCCCCTGTCGGGATGCTGCTTCCCGTAACACACCTTCGCCGGTGCGTAACGGATTTCTCACTCCCCCTGCGGATTCCGATCGGGCAGGCATGGTGCACCTTCGTTCAACCTTCTGATTTGAATGGAATTTTACCTCGTTCATTAAAAAATCATGAAGACTCGGTTCTGGCGTGCAAATTGCTCCATAGACCACGAGTATTCTTCCACCGTTGTTACCAGACGGATTCCAGAACACAAGGAATGTGAATTCCCCGGCGAGGTGCGTATGAAAGATCGTGACACGCTCCGGCCAGTCGCCATCCTCTCCAGATGGTTCCTGCCGAGCGTTCTCCTCCTGCTCGTGGGCATGATCCAAATCCTTACCGGCCGTGTGGTGGCCGGCGGCTTCTCCGTGCTCGACATCGGTATGCGCCGCTGCACCATGATGGCGGTGATGGCGGATGCGGACGAACCGGCCGCAATCTACCACAATCCGGCGTGCCTGGATGACCAGAACGGCACGCAGCTCTACATGTGCACCCAGATGACCCACGTGGAGACCAGGGTCCGCATGCGTCAGGATGACGACTCGCTGTCCGGGATCATCGATCCGGAACTCTCCGATGGAGCCGCTCCGTTTATAGGCATGACCTCGGATTTCGGATTGGAACGTTGGACCTTCGGCACGGCCCTGTATTTCCCCAACCTGTACGGGGTGGCGCTGCCCGAGGATGCCGTGTCGCGATACCACGTGTACCGAGCCCTGTTCGCCTCGGGCTACCTGACCACCGCCGCCAGTTATCATGTGAGCGACAGCATCTCCATCGGCGCATCCGCCAGTTACATCTACGTGTATCTCATGGGTAAACGGAAATTCGATCTTCTTGGTGCATATGATCCCGATACCGATTTTGACATGAGCATCACCAGTGACGAACAGACCGCCAGTTGGTCGCTGAGCCTGCGTTACAAGCCGACCAGGAGGATGAGATTGGGGATCGCCTACGTACCCAGGACCGATCTCCGGCTGGAGGGTGACCTGGACGTGGATTACCCCAACCGGACCCGGATGGTGCACACAGACATCACCACCAGCATGATCATCCCGGCGTCCTGGCGCATGGGCGCCAGTTATTGGCTCAACGACCGCTGGCAGGTGGCGCTGGATTTCAATCTATGGGAATACTCGGATTACGATGCACAGACCATCGAGACCGGCATGGATGACCTGTTCGGCGATCAGAGCACCGCGAAAAATTACCATGACTCGTACAGTGTCGCCCTCGGCTTGCAGGTTCAACCCTCCAGGGCCGGCGCCGTCATGTTCGGCCTCCTGCGCGACTGGTCACCCATTCCCACCGATTATTATTCATTGGACAATCCCAACACCGACAACTATTCAGTGTCAGGCGGCTATCGCCGAATTCTTGACAGCGGCAACCAGTTCACGATCGGAGGCGCCATGACCTACTACGAGGCGGTGGATGTGACCGAATCGAAAACCAATCCGCCCACCAACGCCAAGGGCTTTGGGTATTCCTACGAATTGACAGCGGGATACCTGTACAGGTTTTGATCCTGTCTGGACCGCGTGACGATCAATGGAAAAGACGGTGACTCCCCGGACACCATCAATGATTATTGCTGAAGAAAACCGAACATTGTAGACTCGTCCAATGAATCAGCATACCGACAACGCCACCGGTGGCAACCCGGCGGAGATGCCGAGCCGCCGGAACAGGGCAGGACTGTTCCGGCCGCTCGCGGCGGCGGCGATCACCGTCATCTTGAGCGCCGTCCTCGCGATCGCCGTCGATGCCGAATTGTCAAGTCGGCTTATTTTGCGAACCAGATTTCTGTACTTCATGGCTCTCACACTGGGATTACCGTTCTTGCTCCTTGCTTCGATCAGCCAATTCCAGTCGTTATCCAGGATGAAACCGTCACTGATCTGGTTGCTCGACATTGTCTCCTGGTCGCCGTTGCCTCTCTATTGCCTGCTGAACTACCGGCTGCATATACATACGGGACCGAGGTTGCTGTTGTTGCTGCTTGGTATCGGCATGATCAAAGTCTCATTGTACAGGGCGGTGCGAAGCGTTTACGGCATCAAGAGCGTTCCCTCCGAAGCGCAGCCGAGTCACGCCTGGCTTGTCATGTGCGGACTACTGGCAGTACTGCTCGCGATATGCGCCACCGGCGGTCGCTGGCGACCCTCGCACACCACCAGGCACCTGCACGAAAAGGTTCTCGTCGACATGTCGCGTGATTACACCACCGATCGCAAATTGGCGAACGGCGACCTCGATATCTCAATCGAACTGGCCGAAGCCTCGGCCGTCGAACTATTCTTCCGGCAGAATCACGAGAAGTGGAAGGATGCCCTGATACTCAGCACCGATCCATCATTTCCCAGTTGTATCGCCAGTGTATTGTACGACCGCATTGAACGCCGCAGGCTATCGCGCCCCGTGCAGGTGCGGGAGGACGTGCCGGTAGAGGTCCGGATACGATTGCGGGGGAAGCGGCTGGGGGTCGTCGTCGACGGCGGGGAAGCCTTCCGCGGTGCTATCCGTCTTGCGGACAATGACTCGTCGGAGCTGGGGATAATGGCTGTCCGGGGGGCCGCCGTGGTCAATCGCGTCACCGTTCACCCGTACTACCAATACCGATCCTTCATTCCC
>JAFGDC010000382.1 GCA_016932295.1 candidate division CSSED10-310 bacterium | reverse complement strand
CCAGCAGCCACGTCTCGGAGGTGGTCTTGCTGGCGGAACCGAGGGCAATCAGGCGCTTGCTCCGCGTTTTATCCACCCAGATGTAAAACGCCTCATCCTTTTCGAAATACAGCAATTCATCCTTTCCCTCCGCGCCCAGGACGTGCCGGAAAAGAGAATCCGTCCGCTCCGATTCGTTGATGGTGGTGTAGAACAGCGTTCGATTGTCGTTCGCCCACTGGAAGTCACTTACCGGGAACGCCCTGTCAGGGAGCAGTTCACCTGATTGTAAATCCTTGATGAACATCGTGTAGCGCTCATTCCCAGTAGTATCCAGTGTGTAACACAGCATCCGGTGGTTCGGACTGGTCTGGATCATGCCCAACGCACAATACTCACTGCCCTCGGACAACTCATTCAAATCGAGGATGATTTCCTCGGGCGCCGTCATGGAACCATGCTTCCGGCAGTAGATGGTATACTGCCGCCCTTCTTCCTCGCGGTCATAGTAGTAATAATCGTCACGACGGGCGGGAACACTCAGATCCGTCTGCTTGATGCGCCCGATGATCTCCTCGTACAGAGCTTCCCGCAGTTCAGTCGTCGGCGCCATGACCGCTTCCGTGTAGGCGTTTTCGGCCTCGATATGAGCAATCACTTCCGGATCGGTCCTGGTCTTGTCCTTGAGCCAGTGAAACGCATCCACCAATCGTTGTCCATGCACCTCGGTCACATGGGGGAGCTGTTTCGGCCGGGGTGGTTGCGGCTCCCCCCGGTTGATGGTTTTTTTCGACGCACAGGCCGTGCACAGCAGGCAGAATACCACGGTCATAACCACTCGCACCTTCATCATTCGTTCCTCAGAGACTGGTAGTTGGTGTATCCTCCGGCTCCTTTTCTCCGGCGCCGGATTCAGATTCGGCCGTTGGCAGGCCGGAAATCGATTCTTCGTCCTTCTGTTCGAACCGGTCCAACTGCGCTTCCACCAGGGCGGCGATATCCTGTCTGAACCCCTCTTGCCAGAGCCGGATTTCACCACCCCGCTGAATGAACACCACCGAGGGTAATAGTCTGACTACGCCTGCCCCGGTTTTCGGCAGGCCAAATGCATTACTGTAGGTCCCATTCAGATCCAGAATCTCCGTGAAAGCGCTGCCGGGGCGCAGCGAACGACTGCTGCTGCAGCGAACGAGGCAGGTCCGCACGTCTGCGGCGGACAGGCGATCAGCCAAGGCCTGAAGCGCCGTGAGCATTCTCCGGCTGGGCTCACCTTCCGGATCGTGAAAGACGAGCACTATCGGTGAATCGGCGCATAGTACGCGAAGCGGCACCAGCCGGCCGTCACCCACCGGCAACGATACATCCGGCAGCGTTGCCAGTTCCCGCACCACAAGGTCGCGCCTGCTCCACTGCTCCAAGGGTATGTCCAGATCCATATCGATTGTGACAGTGTCGCCATCGGTTACCTGCAGCACCCTCGTCTGGATAAACGGATCGCCATTAGCGTTCCTCGTTCCGGCAGTGAACAGGAACTTCCCGGCGGGTATCTTCACCTCGAAACCATTGTCGATTTCTTCCATGTCAATTGGGTAATCCCTGTCGCTCAGTGATTCCCAGCGTCCGTCCTGCCACTGCGAGAAATCGAAACAATCGGCTTGTGCCACCGGCACCCCCGCCCGGCGAAGCGTGACCAGCACGGTTCCCCGGCCCGCCGGCGGAATTTCTTCTTCAACCTTGTCCCGCAAGCGGATCACCCGCCAATCCAGGCCGTCATGGTAATCGATGGCATCAGGCTCGAGCCTGGACAGACGGGCCGGCACTCCCAGACTGCGCAGCACCGCCACGGTCATGATGTCACGCTCATAGGCGCTGCCCCAACCGGTGGTCATCAATGCAAGGGGATTGGGCAGCGGACCAAAATAAGCGGTCACGTCACGGATGGCGAAGGTCTCGCGTACTGCGGCTGACACGGCCGCCACCGTCGATGGCACGTCCCTGCCGCGCAGTTCCGCGTGGCGCAGCCGCAGCGGTCGCCGCCAGGAATTGAGATGCTCGTAAGGACTGATAAATGGTTCGAGCAGCCCTTCGCGATAGATCTCCTCATCGGCGGTGACATCCGGAAAGAACCCCCTGGTCAACCGGGCTTCACGGACCACATCCAGGAGCGCATCAGCACGCGCCTCGAGCAGATCCAACTGCCTCGCACCGGTGATGATCCAAAGAAGATCGGCCTGTTCATCCGAAGCGGCCAGGGCCAGAGCCCGTTCGATCTCGTCCTGGTTTCCGGTGGCTTTCTCCAGTGCCTCCTGCAAGGTCGCGAGCTGCTCTTCAGGCAACTGTGTCCACCAGGCCGCGGCATCGGCGGCGGACACCACTCGGCACTGCGGGCAGATGGATACGGCAAGGAAGACACCGGCGAACATCAGGTCGATGACAATCGTACGTATCAAGCTTCTCACCTTCCGCTATCTGCCTTCCGGCGGCGGCGGGTACCGCAGCCACAGGGTTTCCGGCGGGTCCATGCTGGTTTCATCCAGGCGAAGAATGGCAACCGACGGCGCCTCCGGATCACCGGTGACCACCGCCACCGCACCCTTCTCGTCGGTCCCCGCGCTCGCCAACATTTGCCCCGGACCGGTGATGAACTCCGCCAATCCCGATCCATCAGTTTCACGCATCGCCACCGTCCGGAAAGCGCCGTAGTTGAACACGGCCAGGTATACCGGCACATTCACTGCCGCCTCGCCATCAGCCGATACATAGATTTGTATCGTGCAGGGAGAAGTATAATTGGCGGTCGAGTTGACCAGGGTAAAATCAGCACCTGTGCGGTACAACGCTTCTCCCAGTTCACCCCCGGTTCCGAACGCGACGCTTCGCACCATCACGGTGCGCAGCGCCGAATTGCCGAACCAACCGTCATCCAATGCCGGCCGGGGTTCGGCACCGCCCAGGTAGTGCCACGCGCCATCGCCATACACCTCGACCCAGGCATGGTTGTTGTCGGTGAAGGGCCACCATGGCGTACTGCAGGGACGTGCCGGCAATCCCACGGTCCGGGCGGCGGCAATATACAGAATCATCATTTCTTCGCACCGGCCAATACCATGGGTAAGGGAGGTCAGGGGACCCTGGTCCCGGAACTCGGTTTGCTTGAAAGAGATATGCTCCGCCGCCCAGCGATTGATTTCAAGTGCCGCCTGCGCGGCGGTCCGTAAGCTGGCCACGCGCGCCGTTACTGCCTCATACAGATGCTCCCGCCATGGCTGGATGGGCTCCTGGCTGACATGGTAAGGTAACACATAGTGCAGGAACAACTGATCCGATGGCTCCCCCGCCCAAGGCAATTCACGCCTGGCCCGAAAGGCCAGCCGATGATTCGCCAGCAACTGGCCGGCGGTGACGGCACCCAGATCCCGTGGTGGCAGGTTGGCAACCAGAAACCATGCGGCCCAGCGCTCCTCTTCAGGCACTCCATCGAGATATCCCAACAACTCCTGCCGATTTTCACCAGCCCAGTCAAGCCGTTCCTCAATGGCGGCACGCTGCTCCGCCGGGGCGGCTCGCCACGATTCCGGCTGCAGGGTCACGGGCAACGGCAGCAGCGCGCAACCACCCGCCAGCCAACATAGCGCCAGAAGAACCGACGGTTTCATTGGTGAAACACCAACTGTGGCCAGGGATCGCTCCGATTACCCGCGGCGTCGGTCGCCACCATCGACAACTGGTAGGATCCCGGATGTGCGCCGGCGGCGACTGGATCGATTACCGTATCGAGGCAGTAGAACATGGAATTCGCGTCCACCTGTTCCTGGAAAGGCAGGAACACGCCGGTCGCGGTATTTCCGAAATGGATTTCCACCGACTGAATCGCGGCCGCTCCCAGGGGGCTCGAAACAAGGGCACAGAGCTTGAAACGTTCCGCCGCAAAGGAATCGAGATCGGTTTCCATGAATCCGGCCGCTCGTATGAAGGGCCCTTGCAGCCCCGCGGGTGCTGGCATCCCCCGGTCACCCATGCACCGCCAGAAGGCGGCCAGCACATCGGCCGGCGCGGATCGTCCGGCGGCGGCCCGGAAATCGCATGGGGAATCGGGTGCATCGATCTGGAAATACGGCCAGAGATCGCTGGTCATCCCCTCGCTATTGCGCGCCAAGAGGTTGAGGGTGAGGAGCGATGGTCCCACTCCGGGTGGGATAAAGAACTCTGTCTCGAAGAAATTGGGATTGGCGGTGGCGTTGAGCATCCCCACGAAGATCGACTCGTAATACAGTTCCACATCGAGATCCAAACCGCGCGGATCCCAGGCGGCGGCGATGATGTGCAGTCTGCCCCCGGAAGAATCCAGGTAGGTCTCATCGAAACCCGCCGCCAGAATGAACGGATTGGGCGGATGGGAGGGCGGTTGATCGCAGTTGCCGCGACCCGCCGAATGAAATCCGGAAGCCCGTCCGGCACAAGTGGATGCAATCCAGAGTCCGGAAGCATCATCGGCGCACTCGGCCAATTTTTCAGCGGATTGACCGCTCTGCGTGGTAATGGGATAGCGGTATGAGCTGATCATATCCCGGCATTCCTTGTCATACAGGAAAATCTTGTGGAACGGCTGGAGACCGCGACCAAGTTCATGGTCGCCGGTGGTAAGAAGCACCGTGTCCGGACAAAACGCGTCATCGTATTGGCCGAGGTAGTCACGATCCAGCAAAACGGCCCGGCCGTGTGGGGGGATGGCGGTACTGCCGCCGTTGAATGAGGTGATGGTGTCCGTCACCAAACCGAGCCCCTCATCCACCACCAGGCATGCACCCGCCATGATGACCGACGTGTCGTTGCAGTTGTAGAACTCGATGTACTCACCAGTCCACTCATCGATCGGATTGGCCATGACCTCGACGATCTGAACACAGCAGAAGGAGCCCTGGGTGGGAGTGATGGTGGGGGTTTCACTGGGTGCAATAGTGGGTGTGGGGGGCGTACCGGTGACCGTCGGAGTCGGAGTGGGAGTCACCGTAGTACATGGTGGCGCCAGGTTGTATGCACACTGGGAAGCGTTCATACAGCCCCAATCGGTGGAACTGTCCGTATCCAGTCCGTTGGGATAACGACCGATCGTGCAGCCCTCGGACTGGCACGGATCGATGAAGTCCCCCGCAGACCAGATGCCGGCCGCCACGGCATCGTCCTCGTTGGGTTGGCCGCCGGCGCCCCACT
>JAFGDC010000039.1 GCA_016932295.1 candidate division CSSED10-310 bacterium | reverse complement strand
TCAAGGAAGGGGCGGAGCATGTGCCGGTGGTGATCAAGGTGACTCCGCAGGTGGCGGACATCATCGAGGTGGTGGAAGCGGTCCGGGAAGGAGGCGCCGACGCGGTCTGCGCCAGCAATACCATCCCATCCCTCACCGCCGTTGACCTTGATGACTTCACACCCATCCCCAAGCTTTCCGGCAAATCGACCTATGGCGGCTACTCGGGACCGGCCATCAAACCCATCTCCCTCCGCACCATCGCCGAGATCGCCAGGCACACGGGAATTCCTATCACCGGCACAGGTGGACCAACGACACACCTGGATGCAATAGAGTTCATGGCGGTGGGCGCGACCACCGTGCAATTCTGCACCGCGGTCATGCACTACGGCTACGATTTGATCGATGACCTGCTCGGCGGACTCACCTATTACCTCATCGAGCATGGCTTCCACAGTCCCATGGAACTGATCGGCAGGGCCCTGCCCCATATTGGCACACACGATGAGTTGCGCTATGATCGAGCGGTCGTGTCGCACCTGGATGAATCCCTGTGCATCGGCTGCGGTCGCTGCTATGTCGCCTGTCGCGACGGCGGTCACGAGGCAGTGCTGTTCGATGCGGAGCGACGGGTGGCATGGAGTGATCCAGACAAGTGCGTGGGATGTGGTTTGTGTCCGTTGGTATGCCCGGTGACCGGCTGTATCACCATGCGCTGGAAAGATGAAGTCACCACCCCGGAGGCATGAGAATGGATGGGTTACTGAGCAAGGCGAGAAGACACCAGATCATCCTCAACGCCAGCATGGTGTTGGGTACAGTGGCATTCATAGGATTCCTTGCCGCTGTCTGTCTGAAATTCGGCGGCGGCTCCTGGAAACTCATCATCCTGTGGCTCGCCGCCACGCTCTTCATGCTCAACTCGTTCGGCATGAACAACGCCGTCTCCCTGAGTTTGCTCTATCGGGTGTACCGCGATGATCCCGCGGCGCTCAGGCAAGGTGAACGGAGAGAACTCGAGGAGGAAATCGCCAAGGACGAAACAACGGTGAGGGCTGAGCCGGCATCGAAGACGGCGGTCGCGGTATTCGCGGCGGCCCTGTTGCTCATGGGGGTGGGCACATTCCGTATCCTGTCGTTCCTCGGTGTTTTCTAGCCCTGTGTGCGCCGCGGTTCGTCACATTCCGTAGGAAAAAGCCACGCTGTCTATATTGCTGGCGAAGGTATAGGTGCCCGGTTCCGTGAGTATCGTCCAGAAGAAGATGCCGCTCGCTTCTCCGGCGTTGGCCGGCCAGTTGAAGTCGAGGATGGTCTCCGAGCCGGTTCCGGCGGCAATGGTGCGCCGCTGGTAGTCGATGTCAGGGAAGTCCACCCAGTCCGGCCAGAACCAGTAGTGACCGAAGACGTCGAGGACGATGTAGAGGTCGCGGATCACGGGGCGCGAATTGATGGTGGTGAGCTGCAGGAGAAAACGCTCGCCGGATCGATAGTAGAACTGGTTCAGGGTGAGTTCGAGGGTGGTGGAAGGCGGGGCGGGAGTGGGAGTGAAGACCGCGGGGGTCGGGCTGGGGGGTAAGACATCGGCCACGAACACTTCCATGTTCCCGCCGACATACCCCATCCATGTCACGCTGTTCCGATACGGCTTGGGGTAATAATCGATCGTGTCATTGTCGGTGATTCGCTCCTGGCTGCCGTCCCGCCACCAGAAGACTTCCCAGTTGCCGCCGCCGAAAAACGGGCAGTCGTTGTCAGGGCAGGCCTGCCATACGATGGTGCCCCATTCGTCGATGGCCGGTTGTTCGTCCGGATACCCGTTCGCGGTTAACTGCCGCGGGTCACCGGCATTCCACACCATGATTTCGCTGCCGGTTCCCGTTCCCTGCTGCCAGGCGATGCGAAATCCATTGACCACCGGGTACAGGTCGTCAACCTGATTGTCGGTCAGTCGAGTGGTGACGCCGTCCAGCCACAAGTATATCTCCCAGTCGTTGCCGTCGAAGCCCTGCCAAGTGATCACGCCATTGTCGATGGCCGGGCGGTCGTCATCGTACGAGTCATCGGTAAGCCGTTGCAGCGTCATTCCATTCCACAGCATTATCTCGCGCTGGTCTTCTATGCCTTGGGAGGCCTGCACCCACACCACCTGATCGCCGCTTATCCTGGGTTTTTCGTCCTCGACCGAGTTGTTGCTCAACTTGGCCAACATGCCGTTGCGCCACAGCCATATTTCCGTATCATCCGCATCCCTGCCCTGCCATACCATCTGATCGCCTTCAATGTCCAACTGATCGTTCCGGGTGCTGTACTCGCTGAGTATTTCTTCATCCTGACCGTTCCACCTGACGATATGCTGCACGTCGTCGCGTAATGCGATCCAGGCGATCGTTCCCGAACTCACCTGAGGGTACCGGTCCGCTTCCTCGGTGTCGGTCACCCTCATGGTGGACATGGTGTTCCAGTAGTAAATTTCGTAATTGCCGAAAAATGGGTTGCACTCGTTGCCCGGACACCCGAACCAGGCCACCCCGGAACCGTCAATGGTAGGCTGCAGGTCCTCGTAATCGTTGGTGGTCAGCCTGGTCACCGTGACCTGGGCGCCGGCCGTTGCGGTCATGCAGACCAGGATGAGTGATATGCAAATCCCTGGAACGTGATCCCTGATTTCAGGCATAAGATGTCCCTTCATTCCCCGACCGCGTTAAGGCTTGACCGGCCGGCTTCATGATCCCTTCTTCACCAGACAGCCGGAGAGGCGTCCCAATATACAGTTGTGTTATAGTGAACACCGCTGTTTATGTCAATCGATGGTGCTGCCGCATCCGGCATGGCGCGACGCCGCTCCTTGCGAAGGCTGATGGTCGATGATGGCCGGGGAGTGTTCCTGGAGCAGCCGGATACTGTGGAGGGCAATCTCCAGTCCGATGGGCAGGGCGCGATCATCGACATCGAACCGCGGGCTGTGATGGGGGCGGACACCTTCCTCCCGGGGGTCATGTACGCCTAACTGGAAATAGCAGCCCGGTACCGCCTGCAGAAAATAGCTCATGTCTTCCGCACCCATGGTGTGGAAGTCGAAAATCGAGGCAGCTCCCACGCCCTGCCGGGCTGCTTCGGCCACCACATCGGTTATTTCAGCGCGATTAACGAGAGGTGGGTAGCCCGGTTCGATGGATAGCCCGTAATCGGCTCCCATGGGTCTGAGAATTCCGTCCAACATCTTTTCCAGTCTCGTTTTCAGAGACTTCAACACTTCCGAATCAAAGACGCGGACCGTACCCAGGATGGTGATTTCAGACGGGATAATGTTCTCCACGGTCCCGCCGTGGATGGCGCAGAAACTCAGAATGACCGGTTCGAAGGCGGAAACCGTCCGGGCGACCAGCGCTTGGGCGTTGGTGATGATTTGCGCGGCCGCCACCACCAGGTCCGCGGTCTCCTCGGGGTGGGCGCCATGCCCGCCGGGTCCGCGCAGAACCAGCCTGAGATCGTTGCAGGATGCGTAGGTGGGACCCCGCGACAGCCCTATCGAGCCGGAATCCAGGGTGCTGTCCACATGCAAGCCCAAGGCATAATCCACCTTGGGATTATCCAGAACACCGTCCTCGATCATTCGTTCCGCGCCGCCGTCAATTTCCTCGTTGGGTTGAAACACCAGCTTCACCGCGCCCCGCATCGACCATTGCCGCGCCGCCAGCACACGGGCGATCGCCAAGCCTATCGCCATGTGCGCATCATGCCCGCAGGCATGCATGACGCCCTCATTGACGGATCGGTAATCGACATCGTTCGCTTCCTGCACCGGCAGTCCGTCCATGTCCGTCCGCCAGAGGACCGTCGGTCCTGGTTCATCCCCCTGGATGAGGCACACGATGCCGCCGTCGCCTACTTCCCGGTGGACCGTCAATCCCAGTCCCTTCAGCACCGTCGCGATATACTCCGCAGTGCCCCGTTCCCTGCCGCTCAGTTCCGGATGCATGTGTAACCAGTGCCTGTCCGTGATCAGCGCATCATTCACTTGCCGTATTTGTTCTCGAACCCGCTCCAGCCAATTCATGGGGAACCTACCTCCGTTTGTGGTACCTGATCCAATACGTCGCCCGTGAGGCGCGTGGACGCATGGTAGCCGAAAGCGCAGCAGTGGGGAAGAGGCGGGTTTTATCTGAACGGGGCGCGGGTGTGCGCCACCGAATCAATGCGCATCCGGTGGCCGTGAATCACACTCCGGCCCGTGATGCGGATCACTCCTCGAT
>JAFGDC010000381.1 GCA_016932295.1 candidate division CSSED10-310 bacterium | reverse complement strand
GGGTGAGCATCATTCCCGCGCTCATCAGGTGTGCCAAACAACCGCGCTGTCGAGTCCTGACATGGTGGATGATTCTGCACGCGGGATTCTATGCGGTCACCCTGCCCGCCAGATATCATCGAAACCGGTATATGCAGGTTCTGGTTCCCGTGCTGCTGGCAGCGGCGGTGGCCGGGGTGGCCAACTACGTGAGAAATAATGGGCTGCGCCGGCCTGTAGCGGCGGCGATCCTGACCTGGCAATGCGTCATCCTGTCCATGGGAGCGCGGTTGACGATTCGTGACATCGATTCGATCACCCGCCTTCATCTCACTGCGGCGAACTGGTTGAAGCGCCATGCGACCGCCTCTGCAGTCGTTGCGGCGGATGATGTCGGAGTGCTGGGATACATCACCGATCTCGAGGTGATAGATCTCCGCGGGCTGGTCACGCCCGCCTACAACTCCTATGCCGGCGATCCGCGATTGCGGCTGGATGCGGCATGGATGGATGGAGCGGATTACCTGCTGATCTTCGACCGATTCTATCCGGATCCATCTGGGACGGGAGGTTGGCTCAAGGTTGCCACCTGGGAAGTAGATGAATCGGCAAACCTGGCGGCCGCCAGGCTGAGCCTGTACGAGAGGCGCGAGGCTGGTTCCTGAAAAAAAAGGCGGGTTACCCCGCCTTTCTGAATGATGCGTATCCTCAGTTATCCAGTTGCGGCCTGCCGATGCTCACGTATTCGATGTTCAGTCGTTGCATTTCGGCTGGATCGAAAATGTTGCGGCCGTCGATGATGATGGGCAGATTGAGCATTTCCTTCACCTTGAGCAGGTCCAGGTTCTTGAACTCGTCCCACTCGGTCACTATGACCAGCGCATCACAACCGCGGATGACCTCGTACGGATCGTTGCAGTATTCGATATCCGGGAGGAGGTGGCGGGCCACGTCCATGGCTTTGGGATCGTACGCTTTGATTCGAGCGCCTTCTTCCACCAGGCTTTCGATAATATCGATGGATGGCGCCTCGCGCATGTCATCGGTGTTGGGTTTGAACGCCAACCCCAGGATGCCGATGGTCTTGTCCTTGACGATCCATAACGCCTGCTTGATCTTCTTGGTGAAAATCTGGCGCTGAATCTTGTTCAGTTCCAGCACCTGGCGCAGCATCTCAAAATCATACCCCAACTCCCGGCTGATCTCGTAAAACGCCACCACGTCCTTGGGGAAGCAGGATCCGCCGAACCCGATTCCGGCGCTCAGGAACTGCCGTCCGATGCGGGAATCAAGCCCCATTCCTTTGGCCACTTGCTCGATGTTGGCTCCGGCCAACTCGCATACGTTGGCCACTGCGTTGATGTACGAGATCTTCATGGCAAGGAAGGAATTGGACGCATGCTTTATCAACTCGGCGCTGTTCACATTCGTCACGATGAAATGTCCCTTGTCGTCATCCCGATGGCCGCGCTTCACCTGGGCATCCCCGGGATCGAAATAATACTTTCGATCGATGATCGGCCGATAAATTTCCTCGAGCAGCTTGGCGGCGCGTTCGCTGGGTACACCCACCACGATTCGATCGGGATTCATGAAATCTTCGATTGCCGAACCCTCGCGTAGGAATTCCGGGTTCGAACAGACATCGAATTCAACGTTCTGCTTGTTGTTGAACCCGATGGTCCGGCGCACCCATTCACCGGTCTTGACCGGCACCGTGCTCTTTTCCACCACCACCTTGTAACTGTCCATGGACTGTGCGACCTGGCGGGCAACCGCTTCGATGAACGACAAGTCCGCCTCGCCGGAAGCCTTGGGAGGAGTGCCAACGGCAATAAAAATCACGGACGAGTGCTTGACCGCGTCGGAAATTTCGGTCGTGAACGTCAGCCTGCCGCTGGCCCTGTTGCGCTGGACCAGTTCATCAAGACCCGGTTCGTAGATGGGGATGATATTGTCATGCAGTTTCTTGATCTTGTCTTCGTCCTTGTCGACGCAAATTACCTCATGGCCGATCTCGGAGAAACAAACACCAGTTACAAGACCGACATAGCCGGTCCCAATCACGGAAATCCTCATAGCGCCCTCCATGGAGAATCAAGGTCTAGAGATTGGGCGCGAAGGTACCATACTCGGAACGGCATTGCAAGGAAAATGAACCACCAGGGAAGCCATCCAGCGCCTTCTTTCGCCCGGTCCGGTAATCTTCAATCCGCTTCCTATCCGCCGCCAGGACGCGTACCCCCGTTCACCGCTTCCCGAATCGTCTCTGCAAAAGTCTCAGAATGCCCTCCCGATTATAGTTCTTACCGTCAAGCAAGATTACGAAGGCCCGATCCCGCCCGTCCGGACCGGGAAAGAATCCTGTCAGCGTTTTGGTGTCACTCAGGGTTCCGGTCTTTGAATAGACGCCATCCGTCCGGCTCAGCAGTTCCTTGTAGGAATGAAATCCCAGCAGCACGCTCAGCATGCATCGAGCGGTCATGCGATTGTCCCTGGAAATGCCGGAACCTTCCACCATGGTGCATCCCGCGCAGGCCGCACGTGATTGAAGAAATCCGGCCATGACCTGTTGGCCCTTCCCGATGGTGGCCGGACCGCCATGAACCGCCGCACCCATTACCAGGAACACTTGATTGGCCATGAAATTGTTGGAATAGCGCATCATGTCCGAGATCACCTGGTCCAAGGACTTGAGGCAAGGGTGCACATGGATGCTCCGAAACCCCTTGGCACCGCTGCCCGGCTCGATCACGCCGGTCACCTGGATGCCGTTCTGTTCCAGGAATGCGCGGCATAGTTCACCGGTATAGCGCAAGACATCGAGGCGGCCGCCGTCGATGCGGATCCGCTGCGCCACCTTACCCAATTTGAGCCGCGCTGCTTTCTCCCGGGCCAGCGGAGTCAGAGGCGTCTGGGGTTCAGCGCTCTGAATGATTCCTCCTCGTTTAACCACGTGAATCGTATTGAAATTCACCGATAGTGCGCCAACAAACGCGTCGTATGGATTGGTCGAGGCGCCCACACCAGGGATGGTCAAGCCGGCGTCGAAAGCCGAATCATCCAGCAGGATGTTCCGAACCTTGGCCAGCCCTTTCTCCTTCAGTTGGGGAATAATGAAACTCCAGGCTTCCGAAACCAGCAGGGGATCACCGCCTCCACGGATCATCAGATCCCCGGCATCATTCGTGAGGAACTCGGTGGTGAAACGATAGTCCGCGCCCAGAACACGGAGAGCGGCGGAAGCGGTGGCTATTTTGAGGATCGAGGCCGGCACCATGAGCGCATCCGGGTGTTCCGCGAACAGTTTGGTTCCATCCAGTTCCGCTACCATGACGGCCCCACCTGCGGCCAGCTTCCTCAGGTCACCGCCGAACGCATCAGCAATGCATGCACCAAGGAGTACAGTTAAAAGTAACAAGATGGCTCCAAGCGAACCGATGCGGCACGTGTCAGGATTCTGTATGGGCAACTTCATATTCGTTCCCCGGATGATTGTGTGATCCGGCCATGGGCTCAGGAGGCGGAACCGGAAGCGTCGCTGCATCAGTGGGTACCGCCGGAATGATTGAATTTCACTAGCACGCGGCTTCCTTCGTGAAACTCGCCGGACAGCCGTAGGTAACAGCCGAGGCGGACTGGTTCCGCCACGCGACAGTCTCGTGTCTCGATTCCCACTGCCGTGGTTTGTTCCGCGGTGATCCAGAGATGCCCGCGCCTGGTTCCGGGCAGGGTAATGGCAAGCGTGAGCACGGCGGCCCGTCGTGACCAGGTTTCCTCTATGCCCTCTATTCCGCAGAGCAGGTGAAGATCAGTGCCAATCAGGCGCGGTTCGCTGTCGGCGGCTGTCAGTCTCAACACCCGGCAGCCGCCGTGGGGAATGTGGAATGCGCCGAGTCCTTCGCCCGTGCCCAGTACGGTGTTGTTCCAGAAATCGTATACATGGTAATCCGCTGCACCCGGCAGCAGCTCGTGATCGATGGAGTGAACCACCGCGTCCGTTCGTTCGAATAGTACAAGGAGTCCGCCTCTCCGATCGGGCAGCCAGAAGCAAGATGGCGCGTCGGTGTTGTGGAGGTCGCGGCACTCGAACCGCCGGCTGGGATGAGGCATGGTTTTGTGCAGTCGGTCCAGGGCTTCCTCCTCAGCCGGCAGGCGATCGCTGATGGTGAGTACCCCGGCGGTGACAGCGGCGGCGGTCAGCATGGTCTGCATGTGGGACTCGTCGAGGCCGCTCATGTACAGGCAGTCGGGATCGTTGCTCCACCATCTGTTGTTTAATACCAACCGGGTCAGGCTGCCCCGCAGGTTATTCGCCAGCGACGGTGTCACCGGCAACCGCACGATTCCATCGGCCAACGAATGCCGCCAGGTTCGTGAGGTGTCAACGCCGATGCGCATGGCATCCACCACGCCTACGGCGGCGCCGAATGGACATCCGCAACCGATCAACAGAGCATCGCCTGCCGCCGCTCTGATCCGTTCGAGCGCCCTTCTGAGTGCCGAGATTCCCGTCATGCGTGATTCGTAGCGCCGTCCATCAAGCGCCGCCGCATACAGGAAATCCAGTTTAAAGAGTGCCACGCCGAGGTCGTGGGCGCAGTAGGAGATGAACTCTGAAAGCCAATCGAGATACTCGGGGTGAGTTGCATCCAGCGCATAGACCCGGCTCCGCCACAATGGATTGTATCCAGCCTTGACCGGCTGATGCGAATGGCCGGTCAGGAACCACTCGGAATGTTCTTTGAAGAGCCTGGAACGCGGAGTGGCAAGAAAAGGCGCCAACCAGAGTCCCGGCTTGAAACCGCGCTCGCGCAGCCTGTAAAAGACACTGTCCAGTCCGGCGCCAAACCCAGTCCTGCATTGGCGCCAATCACCGACCTCCGCCTCATACCCGTCGTCCAGGAGCACATACGAAAAAGTGCTTGTCACTTCATGTCGCTTCAGTTCCTCGGCGTTGGCAAGTATATCCGCCGAGGTGATCCGCTGGTAATACGCGTACCAACTGCACCAGCCGCGGATCGGGACAGGCGCTGGAACAGGGCCGCAGGCTCCGGCCACGGCTTCCGTATAACGCTTCAGCATGGTCCATGGTTCTGTACCAGCAGCCACTACCAGGGGCGGCGTCGACAGGGACTCACCGGGCTCCAGCCCGTATTGCTCCCAGTCACACCATGCCGAGAGTCGCGCCGGAACAGCACTCGAAACCCTGTGATCGACGCCGCAGCGGCATCGGGTGGGATCCAGGAATCCCAGCAATACTCCGTTCCGTTCTTTCCGGCTCAGGTAGAGCGCCATCCAGTAGGAGGTGACATCAATCGATCCGTTGCCGGCGGCACGAGGTGGATGATCGGACATGAGCCCCGGCGTGCGGAACCTCACCGGACTGGGTGGATCGCCCAGGGCCACGCAACCGGATGGACTCCATGACTGGTAACCAAGCCGGTAGAGCAGTTCGGGGGGAGTGCCGTCGGGAAGATGGAGTGATGATCCGGCGGCAGCCAGCACGAATGGTCTCATTTCAGTTATAGTGAAACGAGTACCGGTGGTATTGCGAACCGTCATGACAAGCTGCAATTCGTTGGTTGATGCCGGCCACGCCGCGTGCAGTTCAAGATCCGGCAATCGGGGTGTCCGGCATCGCAACAACGCAGTCGATTCCGCGGACCCATCTCCAGCGAGCAGTTCACGATTCGCATAGCGTCCAGGATGAAGCAGGAGTGTTTCTCCATCATGTGACGCCTCGACCAGCATTGACGCCTGATGCGCCAGCACGACACCATCGTGCCTGATATCGAAGGTGCCGTCTTCCAGATCAACGCACCACTGCAAGCCGTCATTCGATGTCTCATCCACCGCTGGCGTCATTCATACCTCCATTCCAACTATCCATGAAACCCTGAATGAACACAATAGCCTATCACGCTCTTTTTCCCCTGGTCCGTGGACGGCCAGTATTTCCCGGGGTCGAATCTCCCGGGATACGACCCCGGAGGAGGTACGACCCCGCGTGGCGTCAGCAATTGGAGCGCGTGGCACCAGCAATGGGAGCGCGTGGCGCCAGCCGCGCCCTGGTTTCCACGGCGGGCCCCGCCGTGTTCTCTCCTTTCGCCGCATATCATTGC
>JAFGDC010000380.1 GCA_016932295.1 candidate division CSSED10-310 bacterium | reverse complement strand
TCGCCTGGCTGCTGTGGAAGATTGGAAGCCAACGTATCACGACGATTATTACAAGATTCCGGGTACGACCCCAAGAACCCCGACCCCAAGAACCCCGGGTACGACCCCAAGAACCGCGACATAAACGCATCGTGTGATTTCCTTGATCCAACACGCCGGCAGACGGTACATCAGGCGGAGAAAGGATGAAGACAATCCGGATAACTTTGCATTGAGTCTGCTGTTGCCGGATGCTATAATCCGGCCAATCAAGCGAGGTTGCACATGAGTTGGAAAAACACGTCAATGGCGGCTTGTGTGTTGATGATGGGTTTGTGCCTTGGCTGCGGCAAGGGTGACGAGGCCAAACCACCGCAGATGGAATTGCTCAAGTCCGCCGATTCCGAACCCGCTGCCAGGGTGAGCGGGGGACTGCCATTGATGTCAGAGAATAAAAAACAAACCGAGAAATTGATGGTCAGCTCGATTTCAGCGGAAGACCTGTACAAAAACCGGTGCGCTGCGTGCCATGGCGCGAAGCTGGAAGGCGGCACCGCACCAGCGCTGGACACTGTCGGCGCTCGGCGCGGTGAAGGCGAAATCCTGGCGTTCATCGTTGATGGCATGCTCACCATGAAACCGGTGCCTATGCCGGAAGAGGATGCAGCCCAGTTGGCCCGTTGGCTTTCCCACCAGCGTTGAAGTCAGCCTGATGCCAACAACCACACTCCGCAGCTACCTGATTCTTGCCAGGATCCAGACCGCGGGGCTCACCATGCTCACCGGCGTGTTCGGGCTCCTGTGTCGTTCCGTATTTTCCCCACTGCATCTTCTTACGCTTGGAACGATCGGATTGGCCGCCCATCTGCATGGTTTCATCTACAATGAGATCATCGACCGGCGGTGCGATGGGGCGTCCCCGCATGTGGCTGGAAAACCGTTGGCCAGCGGCGCCTTTCCGCTGAACAAGGCGCGTCTTGCCGCCTGGTTGCCGGCCATGGTGGCGTATATCCTCATCGCCGTGGTGTATCCCAATATCTGGATGTGGCTCCTCTTCCTGGCCGGACACCTCGGCGAGAAACTCTACAATATCCATGGCAAGAAGGTTCCCGGCCTGGACCTTGGCCTGGCGCTGTGGGCTTTTACCTTCTGCCTGTTCGGGTACCTGGCGCCTGGAACGCCTCCTCTGTGGCATGGTCCCACCCCCATCGCCTTTCCCGAGGGTATCTCCCTGCTGTGCCTGGCGATTGCCGGCCTGGGCGGATTACAACTGCTCTTCAACAACTCCGTCGAAGGTGGCATCAAGGATTGCGAGACCGACCGGCGAAGCGGCGCCCGAACCCTGGCCGTGGTAATGGGAGCGCGGGTCCGCGACGGCGTTTTGCAGCCGGGACTGCCATTCCTTGGCTACGCCTGGACCATCAAGATCCTGGCCATCGGACTCGCCTGGTGGACCTGGCGGCACTTCGGCGCTCCCGGCTCGCTGGTCCCCATGCTGGCTCTCACGATAACGGCACTCATCACCCTCGCCCGGTTCACCCTCCGGCCGCGTTTCGAGCGGCGCCGTCTGAAACGATTGTTCAGCATACATGAGATGGCCACCTACATGTTCGTCCCCCTGCTCCTGCAACCCTCGATCGGGACAACAGCCGCTCTGGGTTTGCTATTCTTCCCCATCGCCTGGTTCCTGATCTTCAATCGATCACTGCATGGCACCTGGCTGGTGCCGCCTGTATAGCAATGGATAGGAGCACGATCGGGATCTCGTGAACCGCCTGCGCTTGCACGGCCGCGTGATATTCACGTCCGGAAAGCAATCTGCCTGTTCCAGCCGGTACATGCACCAGGGTCATATCCAACGTATCCATTCCACAGCTACTGACTCCATTTCCGGGGAAGCATCAAAAAAGGGGACCGGCACATGCCGATCCCCTTTTCGATTGAATGAGTTACATTTCACCCCAGCCGAACTCGACATATCCCAGTTCGCCGATGATCCGCGTGATGTCCATATCGGTGACGGCGCTCCAGAACTTGATGCCAGAGGCGCTGCCGGCGTCACCGGGCCAGGTGAACAAGTCGATGGCATAGAAGGAATGGAAACCTGGTTCAATGACCAGCGAGTCGTAGTAAGTAAAATCAGTACCCCAGGCCGGCGCGAACCAGTAATTGCCATAGACGTCCAGGATGACGAAGAATGGCAGCATGTTCCACGCCTCAGGTCCTGGATTACAGGCATTGACCATCAGATAGCACTGTTCGCCGGGCGTGAAGTAGTCATCGGGCATGAGCAGGTGAACACCCGTCCAATCGCAGCCGGGGGTGGCGGTGGGGGGGACTGGAGTCGCCGTGGGGGGAACGGGAGTGTCGGTCGGAACCATGGTGGGGGTCTCCGTGGGGATTTCCGTCGGCGTCGACGTGGCGGTGGGTGGCACTGGCGTGGCGGTAGGCGCGAGGCAGGGCTCCGAGTAGTAGACCAGCACGTCGTCGATGTTCCAGCCGCAATACACTACAGAACTGTCAGAGATGCCCATGGTCCAACGGATTCGTACGTCCGGTTGGCCGTCCGCGTAGGCGGAAAGGTCGTATTCCCTGAGTGCCCACACGCCGCCGCTGAGTGATGTGCTGCCGTTTGTCCAGATTTGTGTCCAACTGGCGCCGCCGTTGGTGGAGATCCGCAGGTAGGCGTGATCCCACGAGTTGCTTTCCACTCCCAGCCACTCATAGTACTTCAGGGTCACCCCGGTGCCGCCGCTGCAATCGAAGGATGGTGTATCGAGGTGATATTCAGGCATACTGTTGGCGTAATCGCCGCTGAGGTTGTACCCGTAGACATTGTCACCCGTGTAGCCGGAAGTCGGATCTGGTTCGCCGTAGTATCCCCCGCCGCCGGTGGGCTGTCCCCAAGCCCATGAACCGCCGGAGATGGTCCAGTTTGGATTGATGTTCATATCGGCATCCAGGATCGTCACCAGTTCATAGGTTGTGAAGTGGTAGTTAAGGCCGCCGTTGTCATCGATCATTTCGTTGCCGGCGGCATCGGTGGAAACCACGTAAAACACGTAGGTTGTGCAGTCCATGAGACCGTTCAGCCCGACTTCATGCGCCGTACCAGGCGCCGGATCGTTGAACAGTATTGAAGGAGTGCCGGTGCCGTAATACACGGTGCTGTCAGAGTCCTCGTTGGTGGTCCAGGAGATGACCGCCGATTCGTAATCGAGATAGGCGACCGTCACGCCGCTGATGATTGGAGCGGTGCAGTCGACGGTCGCGGTGTCGGTCTTCCCAAGGGTCGCGTAGGTTGCCGTGATCTG
>JAFGDC010000379.1 GCA_016932295.1 candidate division CSSED10-310 bacterium | reverse complement strand
GGTAGTTCGCGGCGGATGGTCCACATTCCCCGTTCCGGTTCCGGAACCCTGGGCCGGATCAGGGTCGGCGTCGTTTCGGCCGCCATCCTGAACGCCCCGATGCCGCAGGCGCCGAGTGGCTTCCCTTTGTAGTGGTTCCCTCTGCCTCGGCAATCGATCAGTACCGGCAGATCGGTACGCAGTTCGACCGGTGCATTGTTCCTGCGGATGTAAACTCCCGCAGCCGGCTTGATCCGCAGGTTCCCGCCGGTTTCCAGGTAATGCACTTCGCCGCCCTTGATACTGTATGAACCACCTGTTTCATCTTCGATTACCATCGCCACTCGATTCGGTTCCATTCTTCCCGACGGCGCCACCACCCAGGCCAGGTCACGCAAACAGGAATCGGTGTATAACCGGAGCGCGGTCTTTTCATCAACGGTGGAGAGCACCCCCAGGTGCGGGCTCTTGAACGACTGGTCCACCGCCAGCCTGGTCACGCCACACGGCCTGAATCCGTCCACCAGCATACGGATAACCTGGGCCGCGGTTCCGGCATGAGAGAGTACGCCCCCGGAACCGATCACCAGATCGATATCCGATTCCTGGAAGTATCCATTCGAATCTGCGCCGCTAAAGGTTTCCAGAAAAGGATCGATCACATGCCGCAGCCGGAGTTTTTCCAGGAATCCGAGACGAGCGATCCGGAAATTCATCTCCCGGTGCTGTGACCATGCCAGATCGATTCCTTCCACCGCAGCCGCCTGCTCTATCCAACGGTCAGCGTCGGTTACCGGTAATTCAGTGGGAGACAACATCTTGTTGGCGAGATAGTCATGCACCATGGTTTCACCCAGCCCCTGCAGATGCGCCATGATACGCGCCATCCCTGCCTGGGCGGCGATGTTGGCGATGGAATAACTCATGCCGATATTGGCGGCCACCGTGCGGCGGCAGGCGCCGGAAATGATCGAAAAGATGTCGGTGGTAGCGCCTCCCATATCCACCATCACCAGATTGGTGGAATCAGCCTTCGCATACAATGAGAGAATGCGGTCCACTCCCGCGGGTGTGGGCAGCAGTGGCGCGCTCACCCAGTTCTTCAGTTCCTGGTAGCCGGGCGCACGCTCCATGACGTTTTCCATGAAAAGGTCATGGATTTTCGCCTTGGCCGGCGCGAGGTGGTAGTTGGTCGCGGATGGTCTGATGTTGTCCACTATATGAAGATCGAATTGATCCAGGACATTGATCACGAAGTCGCGGGCATCCTTGTTGCCACAGAAAACCAGCGGTATGCGCTCGGCTCCGGCGAACTTCGGCGTCGGTTTTGCCAGGTTGAGGATTTCCGCCAATCGCACCAGGCTGGCGATGTTGCCGCCGTCCATGCCTCCGGCCATGAGCACCATGTCAGGGTGCAACTCCCTGATCAGTCGCATCTTGGTGATGGCCGGCGTGCCGTCATCGATAGTGAAGGTCCGCAGGATGACTCCCCCGGCGCCGTGGGCGGTGAGTTCCGCGGCTCGTCCGGTATCGCTTGCGGCCAGCCCGAATACCATGATCTGCAGACCACCGCCGGCGGAACTGGTGCTCAGATACGGCACGACAGGTCGCTGGTCGCCAGCCAGCAACCGCACGCCCGATCGTTGTTCAAGCAAGGCTATGGCGCGCCGTACGCCGATCTTTACGTCCTCCTCAGGCCTCTCTACCGTGGTGGCGACATCGGCTTCAGCAATGCATCTCCCTCCACCTTCCATCCTCAACAGCAGCGCCTTGGTGGTGGTGCTGCCAATGTCGGTGATAAGCATGTACCCGTTGCGTTCCTCGTCCACTCCGCTACCTCTCCGGCGGTTTCCGGCGCTTCACACACGCGGGAACCATGCCTCTATTCCATTACCTTGTTATTATACACCACCAGCCACCTGCCATGAGAGTACCGCACGCAACGCCGGGAGGATGCTGCCGGCGGCGCCGCCTTTTCTTTCCGCAGAGATCGCGCCCCCGCCTTCATGGATTACGTGTCAGGCAGGAGTGTCCCACAGCCGTCCGGCCCATGCAACCGGGATACATGTCCGGCCACGGGAACTTCACTGGGTTGCGTGCGCAGTCTCAGGCTGGCTCGGTCAGCAACAGTCGGTAGACGATCACCAGTGCCACATAATCGAGGGCAATGATGGCGAAGACCACCGGATATCCGAAGACCATGGGTATGGTGAGCGCACTGACCGTACCCACGATGGAACCGAGGGTATCCATGGCATAGGCCAGGACCACGCTTTCCGGTGAACGCCGCCGCATACGGTTGAAACCAACTGGAAAGGGCAGACCGAGCAGGAGGCCCAGGGGGAACAGCATGACGATCGTGACGGCGGTCCTTGTGGGCAGTGAATAGTTCATCAGGAAGCTGTTCAACAGGGTCACGTAGGAGGGCAGCAGCGCCAGCGCCGCCACCAGCAGGAGAAAGGCGGGCAATGGGCGATCCAGCAGTTTTGGAGATTGTCTCAATCCCAGGCCCAATGAAGTGACGCCCATGCCCACCAGCAGCGTGGTGATAATAACCGAGCTGGAGAGGTGGGGCGCACCGAATGAGACCACGAGTTTATGGATGAGGACCACTTCCAGCAGCATGAATCCGAAACCGGTGAGGAAGAAATAGCCGAAGGTGAGCGGTGATCCCATGGTGAGCTTCTTGCCGTACTTCCGGAAGGCGAGAAGCACCAGTCCACCGATGACGATGATTGAGAATATCAGGATCTCTCCCAGGAAGGATGCCATGATGAGGGGTAATCCTCGCTTGATGTAGATAAAGGGATTGCTGTCGTGATTGGGAGTGACCCGCCGGACGGCTGCCTGAAAGGCGGGATTGTCGGACAGGCGGCCGCCGGCGTCAGCGAATCGATCGAGGCGGAACCTGTTAAGACCGTCTTTTTGATAGATCAGGAAGACACTGCCGGTTCGCTTGCGATCTTGCGGGTCGGAAAAATCGTAGAGTGCGATCTTTTCCGGTTCCCCGGTGGCTTCCGCAAGGTTACGGTACAATTTCAAGGCCATCTCGCTGAACGCGTCCGGTTCCGGCGGATAGGTTACCAGCGCGTAGATCGTGAGAATGCCATCGTCCGCCAGCCGTGCCCATGCATCGCGGAAGGATTCAACGGTATATATATAGTTTTCGGGCTTGAACATACTCTGGGCGGCGATGGTGGAGGGAGAGTCGATCAAGGCATAGACGATGTGGTCGTACGTCTCCGTGCTCGTGGTCAGAAAGTGACGTCCTTCACCTTGAATATACCTGACACCCGGATTGTGGATGTAGGGCGCATGCTCGCGCAGACTGCATACCAGTTCCACCACCACCGGATCCAACTCCACCGCGGTAACCTTTCGAGAATGGGACAGTTCCTGCGCGAACCTGACTTCCTTGCCACCACCCGCGCCGATGATGAGAGTGGCATCGCGGTCTCCGGTGTATCTGAAGGGCCACGAGACCCGCTCGATGGCGGGTGGATTTTCGTCATGCTTGAGCACATAAGTGATCGGGGCGCTGTTGTAATAAAGGTGTATATTGGCGCCTTCGTGCCGGTAATTGATTCGATGGTAGGGGGACCAACCAGCCAGTTCAGCCGTTTCGAACCGTTTTTCACCCTTGTCGAAGAGGGAGATAGCGCTGATGAATCCGTGGTTGAAGTCATCCCACACCGAGACATAGAAAATACCGAGGCTGATGAGCACCACGATACAGGCGGTGGTGAAGCGCAGCCGGCGCGGCTCCTGCCGAATGACAAGGAGCGCCGGAAGGAGACCCAGCACGAGGGGCAGCAGGGAGATGACGAGGGGTGAGACGAGGCTCAGAAAGAGGATGGGGATGATGCCGCCGACCGCCGAGCCAAGAAGATCTGCGGCCCACGTGCCCAACAGGAGACGGCGGGAGGTTGCAGCCAGGGTGAACAGTTTCGCGATGGCCAGACCGGCGAGGATGAAGGGAGTCGAGATGAGCGGCATGAAGAGGAATGAATAGGACAGGAAGTGCTGCCACGTGCCGATGGTGTAGAGCAGAATCTCATGCTTCAACAGGAGATAGACGGCGACATAACTGAATGCCATGCAAACCGGGATAAGCGGCAGTATCACCCGGAGGCGGATCCGGTCCTTGCGCAGCACCACGACCATGCTGCCGGTTCCCAGGCCCAGGATGGCCGCGCTGAAGAAGAAGGAGGACGTCAGGCCAAACGCCATGCGCACCGCGGTCACGATGCGCAGGAAGTTAAGCTCGAAGCAGATAAAGGACAGTGTGATAAGAAACGCGCAGATGGGAAGCAATGCGCTGTCGCTTATAAGGCTGGGCTGGTCATGTCGTTCGGTCATTCCGTTCCTCGCCTTGTTCCGGTTGCCATGGAGAACATCCGATCTTTATAGGGGATTACCAGTGGGCTTGCAAGAGTGAGAACACACTACCCGCCGTGAGGCGGTTCGATCCGGAGTACCGCCAGGTCATGCCAGTCCGCCACCAGCAAAAGGTTATTCCAGACAGTCGCCTCGTATGCCTTGCCCGGCGTATCGTAGGTTGCAGCCAGGTGTGGTTCGTGTGGTGAGGTGATATCGAACACCTTGACGCCGTAGTAATAATTCGCCAGGTACAGCATGTTGTCCCGCACCGTTAAGCCCTTTGCCACGCCGCATGGGTAGGAGGTCATGAGTCTGGGGCGTGCGGGATCGGCGCGGCTGAACACCACCAGTCCGGCATTGAAATCTGCCACGTAAATATACCCGCCATGCACGATGATTCCCTCGGGTGCAGTCACCTCGGTGTTGATATCCGTAACCACTGGCGCCGTTGGATCGGACGCGTCGATGGTGAGCAGTCCTGCATTGTTGCAGCAGGCGTAGACATGGGGAGGTGCCCAGGCCGCGTCCAGCGCCCAGCCATGATCCAGCGGCACTCGTGACAACAGCAGGGGATGGCTGGAGTCGCTCACGTCATAGAACACCACACCATCGAACCAATCAGCCACAACCGCCAGCGTATCAGTCACATCCACACCGGTGGCCGCTCCCGGCGTGCGGAGTCGCGAAACCAGGCGCGGTGTCTTCGGCGCGCTCAGATCGAAGATGCTCAATCCGACGTGATCGACCGCATACAAAGTGTTACCGCTCAGTACCAGGCTTTCCACCTTGTCAAGGATGTCGATGCGGCTGACGAAAGATGGGCCATCCGCCCCCATTCCACCGATATGAATGCCGTCCCTGCCGGCGGCGACGCACACCAGGTCCGCCTCCACGGCAACATCGGAGACAAGGCGCGGGACCAGCGCCGCGGCGGTTTGATGCAACCGGCCATCGTCCTCAATCCACATCACCCTGACACCCCAGTCACTCTCTGCCGCAACCAGCAGCCTGTCCTGGATGACTGCAGTGCGAAACTCGTACGCCGCGGGCAGCTCCTGCAGCGGCTTCATGGTTCCGGTAGCGGCATCGACCTCGAACACCCTGAGAGTCGTCGAACCAATCACATAGAGAAGATCGCCACGAAAAAGCACCTGGCGGGTTTCACCCGGGACGGGCATTGCAGCGATCTGACTCAAACCCGAGGTGGTCATGCGATACAGCCTGACTCCGAAGCCGCGATCGGCGACCGCGACGATGGTGTCCCGTATGGACGAGGCCAGCGCGAATCCCACATCGCTGACGGCAGCCAGGATCGTGGGCGTGGCCGGATCAGCTACATCGAGTAACAGCATCGATCCTGGACCGTCGCTGAGAAGGGCCCGGTCCCCCGCGATGCACAGGTGAAACGCCTTGCCGGGTGTGGCCAGCTTTGCGACCTGCTCGAGCCCCCCCGCCCGTGGAGAAAAGACGTACAGGCCGCCGCTGTGGGCACAGGCATATACATAGCCGCCGACCATTTCCAGGCCCCGGACACCGCCCGACACCGCCATGGTTTCCAGCACCGCCCCGGTGCGGCTGTTCAGCACCGTGATTCCAGCGTAATCCTCTGCAACATAAATCCGGTCTTCATAGAACGCCAGCCACCGTGCATGGCCGGGTGTCTCCATCTGAGAATCCAGGGAAATGCCCGCACCATCAGGACGCACCAGGTAGGATACTACGCCCCACAGATTGGCGGCGTAAATACGGCCGCCATGGGTGGTGAGATGGAAGAATCGTCCGGAACGAAGCAGGCTGGAAATGGGGGCGAGACTGGGGCCGTTCGCCGGGACAGGGAGGAGGGGAAGGCGCGGGATCGGATCGGCAGGCGGCAGGAGGAGACCATGAGGTACGGGCAGACCGGTCGGCCTGGCCACCGGCAGCACCGGCTGCTGGCCGTGTTCGGCCGCGGATGCTTCCAGAACCACCGGCTGCGACGATCCGGGATC
>JAFGDC010000378.1 GCA_016932295.1 candidate division CSSED10-310 bacterium | reverse complement strand
CGCTCGACGACTGCGACGCAGGTGACACCGTGCTGGTGGAACCGGGCACCTACCAGGAAGCCCTCGTCTGGCCAGAGGTGGACAACCTCATCCTGGGGGGTGAAGAATTCGCCGTCCAGACATTCGTCCAGGCGGTGGGCAACAACCGCGCCTTCACCAGGATCGGCGGCAATCTCCTGGAGATCAGCCTGCGGCGCCTGACCTTCACCGGCGGCGACGCCGATGCGAAAGGCGGCGGGCTTTACATCTCAAGTGCCGAACTCGAGATCGAAGGCTGCGTGATTTCGTACAATCATGCCGATGAGGAAGGCGGCGGCGCGTTTATCCGGGACAGTACCATTCTTCTGGATGACTGCGTCATAAAGGGCAACGATACCGGCCTGCCGGGAGAGGATGCGGCGGACGGCCTGGGGCTGTACCTGTTGAACTGTGAAGGCGAAGTGCGCGATTGCATCATCAGAGACCATTCGAATCTCAACATGCGCGGCGCGGGCGTTTTCTGCACCGGCGGCGTGACCTTCACCGGCAACCTCTTCGAAAACAACGATCACACCGGCACGGATGGCGGTGGCGGTGCCCTCAGCCTGACGGGGGGCGGCGTGATCGGCGGCAACGTGTTCCGGGGTAACGCCGGTATCGGCGCCGCCGTGCTGGTGACGGATCCGGATACCGTCATCAGCAACAACCTGTTCCTCGACAACACCGCCGCGACCGGTTCCGGTGCCATCCAAACGGTGACCGCCACGACCATTACCTTCAACACCTTCGACGGAAACCTGCCGGCGGCGGTGGCGTGCCTCGCATGCGACCTGGTGGTGGAAAACTCCATACTCACCGGCAGCACCATCGCCATTTTCAACCAGGGCGGCACCATTTCGTCCGATTACAACGACTACTGGAACAACGGACTGGCGCTGCACAACAGTGTGCCGGGTGAACATGACCTATTCCTGGATCCGCGCTTCGTGTCCCGGTTCAGTGACGACCACTACCTCAGCCAGATCGCCGCCGGACAAGGCCAGGACAGCCCCTGCGTGGACACCGCGGATCCGGAGACGGGGGGCCCGGGCGGCACCACGCGGACCGACCAGGTGCCGGACAGCCACCCGCCGGACATGGGCTACCATTATCCCATCACCGGATCTGCCACGCCGACTCCCAGCCCTTCCCCGACGCCACGGGACACGGAGACCCCCGCGCCCACACCGGAACCGAATCTGACCATTCTCATCACCACCAACAGCCAGTTCTTCTCACCGGATGATCTCTTCATCCTGCGGCTGCTGATAGATAATCCAGGCCCGGGTTTCGACGCGCATCTCTATGTCGCCCTGGACATCGCCGGCATGCTGTTCTTCTATCCGAGTTGGGCAGGCTATCCCCCGGATATCGATTATCAACCCATCAGCATCTGGGCGGACGGTGTATTTTCAGGCACCTTGCTGGAGTTCCCCTGGCCTGAGGGCGCCGGTTCGGGCACCGCCGGTTTCTATGCGGCGTTGCTGGATGAAACAGATGTCACGCTTCTGGCCCTGGATTCCTGCAATTTCTCCTTCGAACCCTGAACAGACGAGAAGATCGTCGCGACCTGACGCCTCACGATGTCATGCCATGGTGATGCACATCGATCTGAGGGAAGGGGATCTCGATGCCCTCGCTGTCGAGGGTCTCCTTGATGGCACGATTGAGGGCGAAATACACATCCCAGTAATCGGTCGTCCTGACCCAGGGGCGCACTACCAGGTTGACGGACGAATCGGCCATGGCTACCACCTCGATCATGGGCGCCGGTTCCGCCAATATCCGGTTGTCCGCCTCCACCACCTTCGCCAACGCGGCCTTTGCCTTGGCGATACTGGAGCCGTATGCGATACCCACCTCCAGGTCCACCCGGCGGGTATCCAGACTCGAATAATTGACGATTGAACCGCCCCAGATCGACCGATTTGGGATGACCACCAGCTTGTTGTCGGGGGTGGTCATGGTGGTGGCCATGAGGTTCAGTTCCCTGACCGTGCCGGCATGACCGGCGGCCTCTATGTAGTCGCCGATCTTGAATGGGGCGTTGAGCAGGAGCATGAGACCTGCGGCGAGGTTACCCAGTGACTCCTGGAAGGCGAAGCCCACGATGAAGCCGGTGACGCCCAGGCCGGCGATCAACGGCGCGATGTCGATGCCCAGCCTGGGCAGGGCCACCATCAGCAGGACCACCCAGAGCACCTTGCCCGTCACGCTCACCACGAACTTCTCGAGCATTTCCGAGACGCGTTTGGCGCGGTGGAGCAGCCGTTGTATGACCTTGCAGATGGCTCTAATCACGAACCCGCCGACCAGCAGGATCAGGAGGAACACCGCCAGATCGATCACGAAACCGACGCCTTTCGTGACCAGCCATTCTTGTACCTTGGCAAACAGTTCAGTCTCTTTCATCGATCACCCTCCTTGAACAGATTTCCAACTCATTGCATCGCCTAGATCAACTGATCCCGGATCTTGCACGGTCGGATCATGCGATGCTCGGGAGTGGCGAACATGATCGTCCGTATCCCACACGTTACCTTATCAGACCATTGTTACAACCGACATTCAATCCGGCACGAACAGGCAAGTGCGGACCGCGGGCGCGACAGGCCCGCATCCCATGGATCATCGATATCAATCGGCGTCTACGGTGTATTGCCTCCGCCCTGCAAAGGGTTCCTAATCACTCCAATTCTTTCATCCACATCCCCAATAGTGAGCCTGGCGGCGGGGGCCCGCCGCCACAACCAGGGCGCGGCTGGCGCCACGCGCTCCATCTGCCGGCGCCACGCGCTCCATCTGCCGGCGCTACGCGCTCCATCTGCAATCCGCAATCCCTTGACGACCGGGCGGGTTCTTGCCACACTGGCGCCGACATCCGGGAAAGGGGGACCAATGAAAGCGTCGATCATTGCGGTACTGACGGTATCAGCGGGTTTGTTGTTCACATCCATTGCACTGCCGGCGGAGGGCGACGGAGGCGGCGCCAGGGAGGGCTGGAACATATCAGCGGCGCTGGGTGGTTCCGCGTCATTCACCAGGTATGACAACTGGCAGATGGGAGATGTGGACAACAGTTCATTCAACGGCATTTTCGATCTGTCGGGGACGTACCTGAAAGGAAAGAACCGCTGGACGAACACCTTCAAGGCGGAGTATGGCGTCAGCAAGGTCGAGGATCAGGTCTCCAGGAAGGGGAGCGACCAGCTCGCGCTGGAATCCATTTACCGGTATCAGTGGCGGAAACATGTGCGGCCTTTCGCGCAGTTCACCGCGACAGCGCCGGCGATGCCTGGATACCTGCATTACGACGATCCGGTAACCGCGTTGTTCGACAGGGATCGTGATGCTGAAACAGGCGACCGTATCAGGGTTTCCGGTGGTTTTGAGCCGCTCAATCTGAGTGAGGGTGTCGGGCTCGAGTTCAACGTGTGTAACGGCGAAGGCGACGGACGGGAGTTGAACTTCCGTATCGGTGCGGCGGCCAAGCAGTTGGTGGCGGACGGCTACTATATCGAGAACGATGACGAGGATACGGAGGAAGTGGAGTTCACGCTGGTGGAAAAGTATGAAGACGTGGGTGCCGACGCCGCCGTGGAACTGAAGCTGCCCTTGCACGAGCACGCGCTGCTGGGCAGCAGGCTGACCGGGTTTTACGGTTTCGTCGAGGAGTTCTGGAAGGCGGAGTGGGAGACATCGCTGGTCTTCACGCTGAACAAGTTCCTGGGAGTCACGATCACCGGCCTGATGTACTATGATGAGCTGGTCATAGATAAAGCGCAGTGGAAGACGGGCACGCTGCTGACGTTGAATTACCAGTTGTTCTGAGCGCTCCCTGACCACAGCCGGACGGCATTCCCGTTCCACGTGGAACCGCCGGTGTCAAGCAGGAATTGACATCCGGCCAGGTCAACGTTGTTCGGGTATCCGCTGTTCACTCAGTCCACCGTTCACATTGTCCACCCAGCACACTTCCCTTTTTCCGTTGCCGGTCGCGAATCATGGCCGGTGGCTGCGTATTCAACGGCTCATTCCAGGTGACCGATACCGCCGCAGTGGATGGTCTTGCAACCGCTCCTGGCCGCGGGTTTGCCGTCGATCAACACGTTGGGATCACCCTCGGCGATCTTGAACGTGTTCGCACCACAACAGGATGCGTGGAGACCGGTATCGCCCACCCGCGCCGCCGGCTGGCCGTCGATCAGCACATGGGGACTGCCCTGCAGGACCGGGCCGGCCACCTTGTGGGGGCAGGCGGGGCAGCCGTGCGCATCCTGGAGGCAGACCGCGCGCGAGCCCACCGAGGCATATCCAGCGGTGCTCACCACGTTCACGTGAACGGTCTTGGTGATTTTTTCATACTTGTACATGACGGACAGCACGATGGTGTTCTTCCCGATGCCGCTGAAACTCGGACGAGAGGTGGCACCCCGTGATGGTGAAAACGTGCCGCTGCCGCTCCATTCAACGTCCGCCGAGGCATCGATGGGATCGTCGTCCTCGTT
This sequence comes from candidate division CSSED10-310 bacterium, assembly GCA_016932295.1. Next base: position 5,057 of record JAFGDC010000378.1, on the reverse strand, counting down.
GGCGGGCTTGAGCAGACATTCTGCGCCGAACAGCCAGCCCGTCTGGAACACGTTGGGGCTCTTCCCCGCCGGATACCGCAACTTGAGATACACGTTCTCATTGCCTTGGTCGTTCAGCGGTTCGTCGTCTTCCATCGCCTCCAGCCTGGCCACCTCCTCGTTGTACTTCTTGACCGCCGCCTCAAGATCTTTCTGAGCCTGGTCCATTTCCTTCTGCAGTTCCTTGAGGAGGGCGCCGAGATCGGTCTGTCCTGCGCGGGAGGATGTCGGGTAGAGGAGTCCTCCCACGGCGACGGCCGATAATCCCAGGCTCACCGACGCCTTAAGAAACGCACGCCGGCTTAAACTACCGCCGCGCACCGCTTCGGCCAGTTCCGCCAGGAACGACTCCGCATCGAATCGATGTTCCATGCCTTCCTCCTTTTTATCTCATTATACCGAACAGAATCCGTCCTCCAGAAGAATCCTCTTCGATACATGCTCATGGTACCGCCGCCGACGACGAGAAAAAACAGACGATCTTCGATACCCGTTTCAACCAGGTAACCAGCGTCCACCCTGTTCACTTCCCCTTCTTCAGTCCACCTTCAGTTCCGGCCAGGGATCGCTCCACACCCCCAGGTCGTTCTGCGCCGCCACCTGCAGCAGAAGGGTTGCCGGCGCCAACCCAGACACCGGCACCGGATCGAGAATAAACAGCATGTCACTGCCCGGCATGGCCGCCAGGTCTATACCGGTGAGCATCCCGTCCGCCAGCAGGCTGACCCGGCGGATACCCCGGCCGCCGGGATCCAGCACCCAGGCGGCGAAGGTGATCTCGCCGCTCCCCGCCGCCAGGGCGGTATCCCACCAGCCGGCGGCGCAGGCCAGCGGTTTCATCACGGCGCAGGTCGGCTCCTCGGCGCCATGGAAATTACCCGTATACCCCGCCACTTCTACGTCATCGACGTAAAAGCCCTCCTCCGTCATGTTGGCATTGCTGATGAACCGGAACCGGATCCTGCGTTCACCAGGATATCCAGAAATGTCGAGATTCACTTTGGTCCATTCCGACCGGAGGTACAGAACCGGCAACGCCCCGCCGCTGCCCTCGTAATGCAGCCTCACCCATTCATCCCCATCCTCGATCTCCACCACCATCCCGTCGTTGCCGAACATCGGCACCTTGTACCAGCGCCAGTAGGACAACATGGACTCCGGCGCCACCTGGATCGGGGGAGACACCAGGGCGCAATCCATGTTATCGGAATACCTCCTGCTCTCCTCGTCGCCGCAATAATATGAATAGGACCCAGCACGTGGCCGGTAGGTGGTGCGGCACCAGCCGCCGCCCTCCACCGTCCACCCCTCCCCGGTTTCCATGCCCGACCGGAAACCGGTGGCGCCGATGGTCAGGGTAACGGGCAGATCCTCCCGGCCGCCGTCATGGGTCACCTCCAGCAGCGATTCAACCACCGCACCATCTGCCAGGCTCCCGTCGATAACAAGCGTAAAGGGTGTCACGCCGCCGCTCCCCTCGCCGGCCGGCAGATCCGGATAGATACAGCCCGCCGCCGCCACGGTATATTCCGGCGATGAGGACAAAACGGCGTCGATATCATGCGCCCAGCCGCCGCCCTCATTGCGCAGCAGTACATACAGATCCACCCGCTCGCCGGGATCGGCCACACCATCGCCGTCACCGCCGTTGTCATACACCACGTAGCCGGCCACCTCCAGCCGCGGCACGCGCACGCACAGGGGCAGTACTTCCACCGTCTCGTCACCGTCGAAAGACAGGGTCAGCAGGCACTGGAAACCGGTGGCAGCCGTCCCGGCCGCAACCGCCAATTGAAAGGACGCTGCCGGCTGCCCGTGGCTGCCGGCGGCAATGTCACCGTAACTCGTCGCACCGCTCACCACGGTCACTCCGGCCGCATCACAGCTCAGGACGGCGGCGGGAGAATGGGCGACGGCGCCGCCCAGGTTCTCCAGAACAACCGTCAGATCGAAGGTCTCACCGGGATTGATCTCGCCGTCGCCGTTGCCGGCGCCGTCATCCACCCGTGCTTCCACCGCGTGCAGCCACGGTCCCTGATGCACGACCGGCACCTGCGAGGAATGCGGCACCAGGTTGGCGCCGGAAACCACCAGCCTGACCGTTGCGCCGGACACCTCCAGCGGGACCGAGGCGGCACCGGCGCGATCTGTCTCCTCGTACCCATACACACCGTCATCATTGCTGAAGCACACCGTCGCGCCTTCCACCGCGGCGCCCCCGTCATCGGTCACCACCACCGTTACATCCACCACGCCGGCCGGCAGCGATGCAGGCGCCGCCACCACCGGAACCAGCGGCGCGGCGGTCCAGACGGCCACCTCAGGATCGCCCAGCAGGTTCAACTGGTACTGGTGCCAGCGAAACACGTTCTCCTCGCGGGACCGATCGATGAAGGAAACCTTCGTGAGGGCCAGCGCCTCCCCCAGGTGAACGCGTCCTTCCGCAAGCAGATAATGGAAAAAACAGCGATCGAACTGGTCGGACACGCCGTACCCCGGATACCCGGGCGAACCCCAGCCGTATCTCGAGTTGCCGATATATGCGATGCCGCCGCCATTGGGATTGGTGACGAAATGCTCGGATACGCCGTCATAATCCAAGGCGGCGGACCAGCAGCCGATGGAGTAAAAAATACCTTGGCGGTCGCCATTGACGAGTGCATCCATGTCCGCGACAATCAGGCTGCCTGTCCCGGTGCCGACGCCGGAGTACATCGCGTGGCCGTTATGATTGATGATGTTCATGCCGGCATTGATGGCCGCGATCGCCGCCTCGGGGGTTTCGTTACCCATCGACATGTACAGTTTGATGATCTCGTAGGCATCGGAAAAGCTTTCGTCATCGATCATATCCTTACAAACGCCGCTGTCGGTGTAAGGATCGTCCCACAGCACATCGCCCAGGAAGAGCGCCTGGTTCCAGTGATCCGCCGGCGGCGCCGTCTCGTACTGCAGGGTCTTCGCCACGAACGCCTCGGCCTCCGTCATGGTATCCACCGGCGCTCTGCCCACGTACAGTTCCGGCATCAGGTCGACATGGTCCGCCACCTCACCGAATATCCCGTCGCCGTCCACGTCCCATGAGCCGTCCAGGTCCGAGTAATAAAGATCCGCGACCAGGTCGTTTTCATCCTCACGCGAACCGTACTCGCAATCCATGGCGAAGGCCCAACGCAAGGGTACGACTCCCATGTCGCCGCCCAGCAGCACCCACCGCAAGCCCTTGTGCATGAAATACTCTCTCAGGCAGTTGCGGAGCTTTCCGGCGGCATCCACGCCGGAATACGCAGCTTCTATCTCCTCCATCGTCAGGAGCGCCGCCGGCACACCCTTGGCGTGCTTCCAGTCGCGGAGTTCCCGGAACACCGGCGCATACTCTTCCGTAGTCACGATCAGGTACTGCACCTCGCCGGCCGCGAGCGAACGTGATCCGCCGGCATCGTTCAGCAGCGCCGCGAGCGGCGTCTCCGCACCGGAGGTGATGGTTCCCGCCGGGGTCAGAACCAGCCTGTATTCCAGCTCCTCGACGGCGTATACCGATCCGCAGGCGGGATTGTACCGCAATGGATGGAACCGCAGCAGCGCATACTTTTCACCACGGACCGTCACCACTCCCGCGGCGTCCATGGGTAACGATGGAAACCATGCATCCCGGCCGTACACAGCGGGATCAGGATTGGTCTGACCAATTGCTCCGGACATAGAAAACAGCGTGGGGGCCGGCGCCGGGGGAATATCATAGGCACCGGGCAGGAGACGGCCGCGGATAGCCGTAAGTTCCACCGTGTATGAATCGGTTCCGGCCGGAACGCTGACAAACACCGGCCTGACCGGCAGCATCGGCAGACCGGTCACCGTTGCAAGGGAATAACCGGGCATGACCAGGAGCCGCCCGCCGGACTGCTCCACTTCCCGGACCGGAGCCTGCACCTTGATACTGCAGGCGGCGGCCGGCACCGTGCACAACCCATAACAACACAGCATTGCCATGACAGATGACATAACCAGACGTCTCATTTTCATCCTCCCGTCGAACCCGGTGAGCAGTCGTCCCACGACCGTCACCAACCGGGCTCAGACGCAACGGCGGAGCATCCATATACAGAACATCGTCATGACTTCCAGTATAATGAGCATCATTGGTTTTGTCATGGAACCGGCGTGTGTAAATCCGGAGCGCGCCCGCGAAAAGTCCCGGCTGTTCATGACTGCTCTCCGCCCTTCGAGTGAAACAGGCGGAGAGCGGAAATATTCTCCCGCGGCTATGTATTTTTTTCCTTTGAAGAAGTACATTAGAGTCATACAAGCCGAGGAGGTTCAGATGATTCACAGGATACGCATATTGTTACCCTTGTTGAGTATATGCATCGCGCTACCCGCGGCCGCCGCCACACTTCATGTCCCTGGGGATTATCCCGACATCCAGACCGCCGTGATCATGGCCCTGGACGGCGATACCGTGCTGGTGGCGGACGGCACGTGGACCGGCACCGGCAACATCAGTGTCTACCTGTTCACCGGTTATACCATCACGATCCGCTCGGAAAACGGCCCGGCGAACTGCATTATCGATTGCGAAGATGAGAACAACGCGTTCAACATCTGGTGGGGTGACGGTCCTGACACCGTCATCCGCGGCTTCACCATCCGCAACGGCTTCGACAGGGACGGCGCCGGAATCGACATCGAGGCTTCATCGCCCACCATCACCGACTGCCGGTTCGAGCACTGCTGGGCCTATTACCGCGGCGGCTCGATAGCGGTGGAGGGCGGCGCGCCGGTCATCACCGACTGCAGTTTCACCGACGGCCGGGCTGCATTCGGCGGCGCTGTCGCCATCCTCGGGGAGAGTGATCCACTGATAGGCGGCGAAGGCCATGGCAACCGTTTCGAGGGCAACGATGCCGGGGTGGGGATGGATCTGTATTGCGACACTCCCCATACCCCTCCCATCGCCGCCACTCACAACAGTTTCTCTGGCTGCCCGCAATCGGGCTTCTATGTATCGCCGCCGGAGG
>JAFGDC010000377.1 GCA_016932295.1 candidate division CSSED10-310 bacterium | reverse complement strand
GCGTGCATCTTCTTACCAGCCTTTTGAGTGTCAACGCTTCTCATCGAAAAGTTGAGGATTCAAGGTACGACCCCGAATGTCCAGTCGTAAGTCCTTGAACAACAACGCGCTGCAACGAAGATTACAAGATTCCGGGTACGACCCCGGAGGAGGACCCGACCCCATTGGAGGACCCCATTGGAGAACGCGACCCCATCGGAACAAGAGTCACGCCTGGTTCCTGTAGTAGACTGTGAGTCATACGCAATGCATCTGTTTTCACAGGGCGACACAGTGTCTTTGAAACTGATCCCGGCACTACCACCGGCAGACAGAATCCGAGCCGGAATTTATGTCGAAACGAAAGGCACGGCAACCAACTGCTTGACACTGACCGCGGTCAGGGTAAGATACTCTGGTTCTTGATCCAAAGGACTGGTGATGACGGAACTGCGCTTGTCGGTGATCATACCGGCGTTCAACGAAGAGAATCGAATCGGCAACACGCTGATGAGCGTTCAGAACTACCTCAAACGGCAGTCCTATGGGAGCGAGATACTCGTTGTAGATGACGGCAGCAGCGATGGGACGGTCCAGGCGGTGGAAACCCATGCCGACTTTCCCCGGTTGCGGATCATCAGGAATTCAATCAATCGAGGAAAGGGACATTCGGTACGGAAAGGGATCCAGTCGGCGGAAGGAGCCTACAGCCTGTTCACTGATGCGGACAATTCAACTCCCATCGAAGAAATCGACAAATTCTGGCCATATTTCGACCGTGGATTCGAGGTGGTCATCGGCTCACGAGGCCTCCAGCAGAGCCGGATCGAAGTGCACCAGGCGGCGTACCGGGAAGCAATGGGCCGGGTGTTCAACCTCCTGGTGCGCGCCATCGCCGTGCGGAAGATCATGGATACCCAGTGCGGCTTCAAGGCATTCACCCGCCGCGCCGGAGAGATAATCTTTCCACGCCAGACCATCGAACGATGGGGATTCGATGCGGAATTGCTGTTTATCGCCTCCAAACATGGCCTGGGAGTGGCCGAAGTGCCCATCCGCTGGTTCAACTCACCCGATTCCAGGATAAGTTCGCTGCGTGACTCGGCGGGCATGTTCCTGGAACTGCTTTCCATCCGCTACAAGGATATACTTGGGTTGTACAGGTAAGCTTTCCCGAACTGAACATCCCCGGGGGGAACAAGCATATGGCCGGCACTATTGAAACCAACAAGGTGGCGATTTATTGGGATTTCGAAAACATCCACTGGAGCATCCAGGCGAAACAGCCCGAGATGCACGAAGATTACACCGGCAAGCGCCGTTACAAGATGTACCAGGAACGGCACACCAGAGAGAACGAACGGCGCGTGGATATCAAGGCCATCATCGATTACGTCAGCTCCTTCGGCTCCATCGTCGTCAACCGCGCATACGCCAACTGGACGTACTTCATCTCGTATCGTTATGTCACAATGGAAAATGCCATCGACCTGGTGCAACTGTTCCATCGCGGACCGAACGCCAAGAACGGGGCGGATATCCGGATCGCCGTCGATGCGCTCGAGGACATCTATCAACACAGCGCCATCACGCACGTGGTGGTGGTGGGTGGCGACAGCGATTTCACCGGCGTGGCGCAGAAACTACGGGAACACAACAAGTACGTGATCGGCATCGGCGCCAAGTCGTCGTCAAACTCTTACTGGATCAAGTCCTGCAACGAGTTCAAGTTCTACCACAACATCCTGCTCCAGATCGGAGAGGCCACCGAGGCTGACAAGGAAGAAGCGGTCACCACCGGTGACGTGATCAACGCCAGGGAATTGCTGGTGAAGGCGCTGAAACGACTGATCCCGGGCGGCATGGAAGAATCCGCGCTGAAAGCCGCCATCAAACCCATGATGTTGCGGTTGGATCCATCCTTCGATGAGACCGACGTGGGATTCACCTCCTTCAGCGGCTTCCTGGAAAGTTGCCAGGATCTGATTCAGATCGAACAGGGCGAGCACGACCACCTGGTCAGACTGCGGGAAGCCGGCCAGGGAAAGGTCGAATCCGAAGATGGCCGGCAGGCGGACCCGGTCAACGCCATTCAGCAGACGCTGCGGCAGATCAATTATCGGCTGCTGCCGGCGCCGATCAGGGTGAAGGGCCTGGAGGCGGTGTTCGACATCTTCCAGAAAACACCTGTCCTGGATGGATTCAGAGCGCTCGAGGAAAAAATTATCGAGTACTTCGAGCAGGGTGGACAAGCCCTTCTGGAGACCGATGCAAAGAAGCTCCGCGAGATGGTCTACAAGGCCAGGGGGTTCAGATTTCAGCCGCCGGAAGGAACACTCACCCTGGTGGAGGAGATCACGTCCGCTGAAGACCTTCTCAACCGAATCGACAGATCAATCCTGCAGCGGATCAAGGACAAGTGCCCCACCGATGTCCGCGCCGAGGACCTGGCCGACCTGTTATATCCGGGTGACGCCAGGCGCATCGAGTACATCCGGCAGTTGATGAAGAACAACTCGTTCTGAGCACGCAACCCATCACTCCCGCCATGGCCCGTGGGCAGGCCGGCAGGGCTGGCGGCAGCCGCTCTGCCACGAATGGTCTCAGACCGCCGCCCGGGACACGGACCATTGATATCGAAATGGATGGCGGCCGGCGGGAGTCCGGGAGCGCGGCGACTCTCTGAGGCGAAACCGGGCAAGAGCAGGAGCGCCGTGCTAGTACGCGCCGATTCCCCTGATGGCGCAGTAGATGGTGCGAAGGATAATGATCAGATCCAGCAGCATGGATTGGTTCTGCGTATAGTAGATATCGTAGTCGATATTGCTGTGGATATCCCGCGCTCGATCGGCGCTGATCTGCCACAGGCCGGTGATGCCGGGACGCACCTTGAGTCGTTCCGATTGCAGGGTATTGTAACTATCAACCACAAAAGGCATTTCCGGTCGCGGACCCACGACGCTCATCTCCCCCTTGATGACATTCCAGAACTGCGGCAGTTCATCGATGCTGAAACGCCGCAGCCAATGCCCCACCCTGGTAATGCGGGGATCATCGTGGCACGTGGGGGTGTGACAGTACTCCGGCGTATCGCAATACATCGTCCGGAACTTGATAATATTGAACAGCCTGCCGTCCTTCCCCACCCGCTCATGAACGAAAAACACCGGTCCCCTCGAATCACGCTTGATGAGCCAGGCGAGCAGGGGAGTCACGGGAAGCGCCGCGCACAGGACAACCGACGAGAACGCCACATCGAACATCCGCTTCATGGCAAGATAGATGAAGCTGCGGTGCTCTGACTTGAGCCTCAACAGGGGCACTCCATCCAGGTCCTCGAAATGGACCTTCTGAAGCTGCAGGTCGAACAGGTTGGGTACATAACTGAAAGCTATGCCGTTATCCGTGCATGCCTTCATGATCTGGTAGATCCGTCGCGACGGGGCGGAGGGCATGGCGATGAGCACTTCGTTCACATCCAGTTCGTCGATCACCTGCTGCATGTCCTCGAAATTACCCAGCACCTCCAGCGCGGACCCATCCAGCCCGGTCATGGCATCGATGATCCTGCCTCGCTTCAGTTCCGCATCGTCTATGAACCCCACCGGTTTCATACCCAGTCTGGGTGACTGGTAGAGCCGCCGCATGATGGCCTGGCCGACCTCCCCGGCGCCGTAAATCAGCAGCCGCCTGTTTCCCGGCCTGGTCAGTTGGAAGCGCTGCAACAGTTTGAAGGTCATCAGCCGCTGCAGGGTAATCATGACCATGGTGACGAGCAGCGAATAGGACACTATCAGTCGGGACCACTCCAGTTCCCGCTTGATATAGAAAGAAATGGTGAACAGGATCATGGCGCCAGTCAGCACCGCCTTCACCATCCGCTTGAGTTCTTCCATGTTCAGGAGACTGGATTGGAGGGAGTAGAGTCCGAATCGTTCGAAGATGAAAATGAACAGGAATCCCACGAACACCGTCAATTCAAGGTAGACGCTTATGGGTTGCGGCCGTTTGCCGGCGATCCCGAGACCGAGCAGCCAATGATACAGGTAGTAACCGAGGATGAAGGAAAAGCATACCGTGATGAAATCCATGATGATATGGAAGGCGATCATCACCGATCGATAATGATGCCTGTGCCACTCCGTCCACTTCATATCATCGAAGCTCCTGACTTCCTCACCTCGAGGTGAATCCGCAATGAACCAGCCGCCGGGCCGCCGCCGCAAACACGGTTTCCGGCCGCAGCGCCTCCATGCAAGTGGGATTCATGGGAGAGACCTTGAGATAACAGGGTGCACAAGGGAAATCAGTGACCACGAATTCACCGCGATCATACAGGTCGATTTCCTGGTGACAGGTCGGCCCGAACAACGCCACCACCTCGCGCCGCAAGGCGATAGCGATGTGCATTGCGACGGTATCGCCGGTCACCACCAGATCGCAGCGCTCGATCAGCGCCGCGAACTCTTTGATATGATGATCATTTCCCGTATTGATCGCGATGTTGCCCAACGCCGTCGCGATCCGCTGGTTGCGTTCCAGTTCCGCCTTGCCGCCCAGCAGCAAAATCCGGGCATGGAACCGCTCCGCCAGCAGTTTCGCCAGTTGAATGTAACCTGCTTCCGTCCATTTTTTCGTGGCGAACACCGGTCCGCAGCCGGTATTCAATCCCACCACCGGCTGCCCGCCGCGTATCCCGTACTGCTCGAACAATGCCGCCGCCTTGTTGCGGTGCGCATCACCCAGGCCGAGGGAATAGAAATCAGAAGCTCGGTCATAGCTAAGTTCCGCCATCTCGAAAATCATCTGCTGGTAGGTCAGCGTGTTCAATTTAAACTTTATGGGATCGGACAGGCCGAGTAACCATGAATAGCGAGAGTGCTCGTTATAGATCCCCAGTGTGCCTTGCTCCGTCATCCTGAAACCCAGTTTTCGCGCGGCCTTGGCAAGGTGGGCGCTGGCCAGCGCCTCGGGCACCTTGTCGAAGTTGAGCACCAGGTCGAACCGCTCGCTCATGAGCCTGGCCAACGATTCGGCGCCCGCGATCCATAACTGGTCGATGTACGGATTGCCGGCCAGCAGCGGATGGGATATGGCATCCGTCAGCCAGGTGATGTGCAGTGGTTGGTACGTGCGGCGCAAACCCGTCAGGATGGGCGTGGTACGCAGCGCGTCCCCCATGGCGCCGAACTTGACAATGAGAATCCTGGTTCCCATCGGGGAGTAGTCACTGCAACCGGCACACAAGCGTTTGTACTTGCACGGTTTTTCACCAATATAATAACGGCAGTCCACATTGACGGTGAAATCCGCCAGAATCAGGTTCCAGTGATCTGGTCTAGGAGATGTCAACTGGTTCGCCTCCTCTGGCCAGGGACAGATCAGCGGCGGCCAGCACTCGAACGACGTCGAGGCCGGTTCGACCGTTCGACAGGGGTTCCGTACCGCCGGAAATGGATGCGATAAAATCTTCGCACTGCACCCGCAAAGGTTCCCGCAGGCACAGCTTGGGACTGATGATGTCGCCGTCTCTCAGAAGGTACTGGAATTCTCCGAAATCCGCCACCCGGCGCTGGACCGAGATGCCCTTCCTGAAAATCCGGATTTTCTCAAGATTATTGAGATCGTCGAACAACAGCCTGGCCTCGCTGCCGACAACCGCCACCGTTCGTACCTTGTTGGTATCGATCCAGCTCACATGAATGCTGCCGAGCCGCCCCCCCGGATAGGTAAGGGTGAGGAAGGCGACATCCATGCGTTCCGCCTGCAGATAGGCCGCGCCGGTGGCAACCACCCGGACAGGCGCGGCATCGTTGAGGTAATTGAAAATGGCCACATCGTGCGCGGCCAGATCCCAAATGGCGTTGACATCGGCCCGGATGGGACCCAGGTGGGTTCGGGTCGCATGCATATAATAGATATCTCCTGCTTCCCCGGCGAGCAGCATCTCCTTCATTCGATGGATGGCGACGTTATACAGGAACGTGTGTCCCACCAGCAGCTTCAGATTTCGGGCATGGGCGAGATCGACCAGTTCCTCGGCCTGTTCCATGGCGGTGGTGATCGGCTTCTCCGCGAGTACGTGCAGGCCGGCCTCCAGGGCTGCCTTGATGATTTCATGATGCTTGGTGGCCTCTGTAGCCACCACCACCGCATCGCACTCCTCGCCCGCCAATAATTCGCGATAGTCCCGATAGCCTGCCAGCCGGGGAGATGCAGCCGCCAGTTCGGCGCGGCGATCACTGTCCAGCTCGGCGAATGCCACCACCCGTGATCCCGGCAGTTGATCGAACACGCGGAGATAATTCTTTCCCCAGTAGCCGCAACCAATCACGCCGATCCGGAACAGCATCCTATACCCCCTCGAAATAATCACTGATCACCCGGCATACACGCCTCACCTGCGCATCAGAGATTTCAGGATACATCGGAAGAGACAGGCAGGAAGCCGCCAGCTTTTCCGCCACCGGATAGGATCCCGCGCCTCTTCCCAGGTCGGCGTAGGCTGGTTGGAGATGGATTGGCGTGGGATAATGCACCGCGCTGTCGATTTCGTGCGTGCGCAGATACGCCATGAGCCCGTCACGTTCGGCAGTCAGGATGACGAACAGGTGGTAGACGTTCTCGCTGTTACCCTCACCTTCCTGCATCTTGACTGGTAAATCCCGGAGCAACTCCCGGTACAACCCGGCGGCGCGGCGGCGCGCTGTATTCCATTCATCGAGATGGGGCAACTTGACATCCAGAACGGCGGCCTGGATGGAGTCAAGCCGGCTGTTTATTCCCTTGATCTCATGGATGTTTTTGGTCTGCTGCCCATAGTTCCTCAGCAATCCGGCGGCATCCGCCAGTTCGGTGCGGTTGGTGACCACCATGCCGCCATCTCCGAATCCGCCCAGGTTCTTGCTGGGATAGAAGCTGAAACAGCCCATGTCTCCCATGGTCCCGGTTCTGGTCCCGTCATACCTCGCCCCGTGCGCCTGGCAGGCATCTTCGATCACCACCAAGTCGTGCTCCCGCGCGATGCCGAGCAGTTCGTCCATCCGCGCCGGTTGCCCGCACAGGTGGACCGGAACCAGCGCCCTGGTGCGCTCGGTCAGCGCTTCGCGTACCGCCTCCGGATCGATATTGAAGTCGTCCGCGCGCGCATCGGCCAGGACCGGAGTCGCACCACACTGACTGATTGCCAGCACGGTGGCGATGTAGGTATTGGCGGCGGTGATTACTTCGTCGCCGGGTTTCAAACCAGCCGCCCGCAGCGCCAGGATCAACGCCTCCGTACCGGATCCCACTCCGATGGCCCGGCGGCACCCGAGGTACTCGGCAAAATGCGTCTCGAAGCGGCCCACCGCCTTTCCCAGGATGAAATCGGTCGAAACGAGAACCTCCCGCATGGCCTCACGGAACTCGTTCTCATGCTCGAGATACTGCGTCCGCAAATCAACGAAGGGTACGCGTTCTCCCACAATGTCCACCTTTCTTCCCCGGTGCGGTGCACGGACAGCACAGAATCCGTCGACTGGTATGCGGCGACCGGATT
>JAFGDC010000376.1 GCA_016932295.1 candidate division CSSED10-310 bacterium | reverse complement strand
CGCCTCCCCAGAAATCAATGCAATGCAAGGCATCTACACCGCCGCCGAACCCGGCACGGACCTGTTCACCGCCTATCAGAACGATTACTACCATTTCTATTATTCGCGTATTTCCAGGGCTGACACCATGATCGCCTCGACATTCTGCTTTGCTATACGGAGAGAGCGCTTTCTGGCGCATGGAGGATTTGACGAATCAGTCTCCGAACCGACCGTAGAGGACGAGGAATTCGGTTATCGGCTGGCCGGTCAGGGCTGCCTGGTCAGACTGAACAAACAGTTGGCCGTCACTCATCTGGCGCACTACGATGCCGTTTCCTTCACGCACCGCAAGATCAGGATGACCAGGAGCCAGATGTCGGCGATGTGCCGGCGGAAACTGGACAAGCTCGTGACTTCAGTGACGAACCTGTGCCCCGGTATGACGCATCATCATCTTCCCGTACTTCTTTCCCTGCCCCTCACCCCCCTCCTGTTGCTCAGTGTATTGTTGCTGCCCTTCGGCCCACCGCCGGCACTGCTGGCGTTCGTTCTCTCTGCAGCCGCCTTCACCGCGGTAAACGTCGATTTCTGGGCTTTCTTCATCCGCCGGCACGGCGTTTCCAGATTACCCGCCCTGGTCTTGGTCACCATCTACGATCGCGTCTTGATCCTGGTGGGATTTACACTGGGATTGGCGGAATTCTGCCGGCGGGGAAAGCGGTGATAGTCCTGGGGCTGAACCTTTGCGAACGATAGGTTGCGCAGGTGTGCGGCTGGCGTGGGAGTGCTACACCACGTACAGATCCAGTCTCACCCGGTGCCCGGCGCCGGTAACCCCACCACCCGCATCAGGACATCCACTTCACCGGCTGACAGTGGCCTGAGTTCACCTTCGGCAAGATCACCCAGATGCACCGAACCGATGCGAACGCGTTGCAGATCCGTTGTATCCCGCCCCAGTGCCTTGAACATCCGGCGGATCTGCCTCTTCCAGCCTTGTCTCAGGATGATCCTGTACCCCGTCTCCAACGGTTCTATCCGACAGGGCGCCGTGACGCCCTCCGCCAGTTGGACACCCTTGGCGAAACGCGTCATCTGTCCTGGAGTCAGTGGTTCATCGAGATGAACGAGGTACTCCTTCTCCACCTCGTATCGTGGGTGCAACAGGCGATTAGCAAGATCCCCGTGATTGGAAAGCAGGATCAGGCCGCGGCTGTTCTTGTCGAGCCTGCCGACCGGATATAACCGCACCCGGACGCCGCCTTTTCGGGCGAGATCGAGCACCGTGCGGGCACCGTGAGTGTCCTTCACCGTGCAAACCACACCGAGGGGTTTGTTCAGCATGTAGGTGGCAGTCTTCACCATGGCCAATGGACGACCATCCACCCTGACTCGATCCGAAGCGAGTATATCCAACGCCGGAGAATCGGCGATATGATCGTTGACCGTCACCCGCCGGGCGGCGATGATCTTTTCGCAGGCCCGGCGGCTGCCGATCCCAGCGAGGGCCAGGAATCGATTAAGTCTCACGGTCCCTGCGGACAATGCGCGTCTGTATCAGCAAGAGACCACCAAGGATCGAGACCAGGATGATTCCTCCCGCCGGGTCGAGGCTGGGAATCGGCGCGGCCGTCGGTGTGGCAGTCGGTGTGGGCGTGACGGGCGGCGTGGCAGTAACACCCGGAGTAAACGTCGGACTCGGTTGCGTGGTGAGATCAGCCCATGCGCAATAATTGTTCGGCGGAGCCTCCGGATCACGGAAATCGGGCCATACGGCGCAACGTCTATCCTGGAAAGCAGGCGGTCCGTAACCAACTCCCATGGACAGCGCAGTGCTGCCCTGTCGTGCGGGATCGGCGGTACTGCCGGTGACGATCTCAGGCGTGATCCAGGCGCCGGGTGAAGAGAAGCCGCATTCGGTATAGCGCACCCGCGCAAGAGCCGCTTGATGTTGATCGACCAATGCCACCCGGTAGCCACCGTTCAGCAGGTGCGGATCCTCGATGATCGCCGGCATCGTATTGTCGTAATCGACATCCGCGTATACGACGGACCGCACGACAGGAAAACCGGTTGGAGAGGGATTCCAGGTATCACCGGGACCCACGCTCACCACATCGAGATACTGGTGTGTCGAGTAGAGGTTGAACAAGGAGGCGGGAGATTCCTGTCCGGACCAGGCCAGCATGAAGGTCTTGTCCAGTTGCAGGGGATTGTCGGCGATTGCCGCGTCCGGTTCGGCGCAGTAGTTCCAGGAAGCAGGGCTCATCCTGTACAGGTCCGTGAACCAAGCGCCGCCCTGGGAAGTGGAAAGTGCCATCAGGACGCACGGGTGATCGGGATCGGCAAGCACCGCCGTTGCCCACACGCAATACAAGCGGTCATTCTCGGTGTCTTCCATGAAATCCGCCCGCCAAACTTCAACCTGGTCCGTGGCGGGATTGATCCCACTGTAGTTGCCGAAACTCGTTCCATTCGTATCTGACCAGTCGCACCACAACCGCCCGTCGGAGTATCCGTAACTGGCGCAGACCAGGCGTGAATAGCTCGGATTTGACGGCCTGGTGACGGCCTTGATGCGGGGCATGAGATAGTTTTCCGATACATCGTTCTGTACCGAGACCATGGTGAAGTCATCCGTCGAACCGATGTCTTTCCAGCAGACGATGATGTCAAGTGCTGATGATACAAGCGGATATGGTGCGGCCACCGCCACCGCAAGCCGGTAGGAACCGGGAGTTGTCTGAAAGACCTCCAGGGACGGGCGGTCGGTGAACAGGCCGTTAAGGGCGAAGCCGTTGGCCCCGCTGTCAGGATTGCCCCAGGTCTGGCCTCCATCGGTGGAGCGCTTGATATACACGGCATGTGGCGGTGGACTGCCGGGGAAATACTGGTCATCATAGAAACCGCAGTACAGATATCCGTCATCGCCTACGATCACGTCCACCAGTCCCTGTCCGGAAGTAGGGACATTCTGCACCCGGTCCTCGGTCCAGGCCGCACGATCAACCGGCGGCCGCCAGTCTGAATCCAGGCTTCTCAGGTTGATAAGCTCATTCGGTACGGCCTGATCGTCCGATGGTGCAAGACATGGCGCCGGTCGAACATGCACAGGAGGTGTCGTAGTAAGGCCGTGCGCGGCGGCACCCACCAACCGGCCGGAAGCAAGGGAATCAGCGGCGGTTGCAAGACAAGCGACTGGAAGAACAAATGCAGTCCAGAGAAGCGACATCGAACAGGCGAACACGATCCAATACTGTTTCACAATGCATCCTTTCAAGAATGGAACCAAGGTCGACACCACGATAATAGTTCCGCTCGATTTGCTGTCAATGTTCATATTCCTTGAGTTTGTTTAACAGCGTCCGGCGACTGATGCCAAGCATCCTGGCTGCTTGCGACCGGTTGCCCCTGGTGGCTTCCAGCGACTGAAGGATGAGGCTCTTCTCCGCCTGGCGAAGGGACATGCCGGCACCGGTGGATGCCGGCTGTTCCGGCTCGCTGCAGCAGCTTCGCAAGGAAGCTGGAAGGTCATCTTCAACGATTCTTTCATGACGGGTCAGGATCACCGCTCGTTCAAGGACATTCATCAATTCCCGCACATTTCCCGGCCAATGATATGCGTTCATTGCAGCCAGCGCCCCCGGACTCAAACCCCGGATCGTTTTACGGCTTTTTTCCGCGAACCTGCCAAGAAAATGCATGATGAGCGGTTCCAGATCACCGATACGCTCCCGCAACGGTGGCACCCTGATCTGGAGGACGTTGAGTCGATAGTATAGATCTTCACGCATCAGTCCTTGTTCCACCAAGTCCTCGAGGGCGCGGTTGGTGGCAGCGATCACCCGGACATCGACTCGGGTGGTGCGATTGCCGCCGACCTTCTCGAATTCCATTTCCTGGAGTACCCGTAAAAGTTTAACCTGCAGTTTGAGCGGCATCGCCTCCACTTCATCCAAAAAGATACTGCCCCCATCCGCGAACTCAAATTTGCCTTCCCGTTCATCCACTCCCGTGGCCACTCTTTTCTCGATACCGAACAATTCGCTTTCCAGCAGATTCTCTGCGAGTGCGCCGCAGTTAACCTTGACGAACGCCTTTGCCCGGCGCGGACTCATGCCATGGATCACCGCCGCCAGCAGCCCTTTTCCGGTCCCGCTTTCACCGGTCAGCAGTACCGTGACATCGGCGGGCGCTGCCAGTTCGATCATTCGGAACACCTCGCTCATTGCCTCGCTATCGCCCACCACGACATCCTGGGCATCGATGGCAGCCAATTTGCTTCGAAGCAGGACATTCTCCGTCTCCAGTGCCCTATGCGCGAGCGTTTTCGCCACCACCAGGCGGAGTTCGTCGAGATCGAGCGGCTTGACAAGGTAATCGAAGGCCCCTGCCTTCATCGCTGATACGGCTGTCTTGACGGTGGCATACGCTGTCATCATGATTACCGGGACAGCAGGCCGATCGGTTCGAATCCTCGCGAGCGCCCCGAGTCCATCCAAACCGCGCATCTTGAGGTCCATCAGCACCAAATCGGGGGGGCGCTCCAGCACCTCCCGCACCGCCGGTTCGCCGCCATCGGCCTCGCGCACGCAGTAGCCGGCATCCTCGAGCACGGTTTTCAACAAGGCACGCTGCGCCTCCTCATCATCCACCACCAGAATGATCGGCCGCGTCATAACTCACTTCTCCCGTTCATCCATACCACCGGCAGGTCGATGGAGAACCTCGTTCCCCTGCCCACCTCACTGTATACACTAATGATCCCACCAAGACTTTCAATGATCCGGTGTGAGATTGCCAGTCCAAGACCTGTGCCACCGGGACGCGATGTATGGAAAGGTTCGAAAATCATTTCCAGGTCCTCGGTCGCGATGCCTGTCCCGGTATCCTCCAGATCAATCCGCACGCCATCTCCACCGTCCCTCCTTGGTGATGTGGTGATGCTCAGCGTCCCACCATCAGGCATGGCCGCAATGGCGTTGAGGGCGATGTTCAACAACACCTGCTTGAGTTGCTCCTCATCACTCAAGAACTCACCACCGGTCTCATCCAGCCCGAGCTCCACGTGAACATTCTGATCCTTCGCATCGGATGCCACCAATTCACTGACCTCACGTATCAGGTCATTGATCTGTACCGGTCGCAACCTCGGTTCCGGCGGTCGAGCGAATTGCAGCATGCCCCGGATGACGTTGTCCAGACGATCGATTTCCTTCAACATGATACCGGTATAGCGGCGGGTGTCGGCCTCCGGTTGGGATTTTTCCTGGAGATATTGAGCGAATCCTCGAATCGCATTGAGTGGATTACGGATTTCGTGCGCCACCGCGGCGGCGAGTCTACCCAGGGATGCGAGCCGTTCCGAGCGGAGCACCCTGAGCCGGAGTTGTTCCATTTCCGAGAGGTCATGCAGCACCGCCACCCGGCCGATGGATTCACCTGAGGCCTGGTCCACGAGCGGGCGGCAGGTGATCTGGACAGGTCGCCGCCGGCCATCCCCGGTAATCAGGTCGACCTCACGTGCGCCGGTCGGCTTCTCGTCCGTCACGGTATCGATGAAGGCCTGGTTGGCCGGCATCGGGATCAGTTCGCCGAGCTTCTTTCCCGCGACGACCGTTTTCCCATCAGGATGATCGATGAGGTGGAGAAGGTCGTGCGCAACTTTGTTCATGGTGACGATCCGGCCCAATGTATCGAAGGAGATCAATCCGTCCGCAAGGCTTGCCACGACGCTGGCGGCATAGTTGCGGACGTTTTCCAGGGCGCGGTTGACCAGGTAGGAGTTCTGGGTGACCACAATGAAGTAGAGCGCTGCGGTCCCCACCGCCATGAGGATCAGGCCGATGAACAGGGTGTATGAGATATCACGCCGGGCAGCATCGGAAAAAACCTGCATGGAGAGGAGCAGGCGGATGCGCCCGACCGCTTCAGGAGCGAATCTTCCAAGATAAATAGGGCGGACCATTTCAAAGATGTCCCGGCCGTCGGGCAGGCGGCGCGTGATTTCAAACGTCCCGGTGTGAGGTTCATTCTCCAGATCGAGGCGCGGATTTTCTCCATATGAAAAGAGTGCTCCGGAATCTCTTCCTTCGATTTGCAGTCCCAACACGTCGGGAGTGTCGACGAGTCCCACCAAGTATGCCTGCATTGGTTCGAAAGATGCATCATCGGTCAGATGCGCTGCCAGCACCTCGATGGAGTCGATCAGCGTCCGCCCCTTCTCCACCATAATTCTTGCCGTCAGACGACGCTGTCGGTCGAGGTTTTGATAGATCGATGCGCTCAGGATCAATCCGAGAATCAACACCACGCCGATCACTGTCAATGCCGGGAGCACTACCATTCGATGACGATATCTACTCATGGCTTCCCTGCGGCGTGACTTCAGGTCGGCAGCGGTTCTCCGGGACAGCCCAGCGATCATACGGGACAGGGCTATGCTCCCTCCAGCTCCGCGGCGCCACCCTTGCCGCCCAGTTCGAATTTTTTGATCTTGTACTGCAAGGCGCGCAAGCTGATGTTCAATATCTCGGCGGCACGTTTCCGATGTCCGCCTACGGCATCGAGGGTTTTCATGATCACCCGTCTCTCGACTTCCTCGAGGGTCATTCCCACTTCGATATCCACCGCGTTGTGAGACTGGCAGTGCACCTGGATCGACGGCGGAAAGTGCTTGGGCGATACCTCGTTACGCTTACCCAAAATGACTACCCGCTCCAATGTGTTGCGCAGTTCCCGCACATTTCCAGGCCAGGGATAATTGGTCAGCAACTGCATGGTGTCCTCGGGTATCTGCAGGTCACCCTTGTTGTGTTTGATGGCGAATTCTTTCAGGAACGCGCCGGCCAGAATGGGTATATCCTCCCGCCGATCGCGGAGGCGGGGCATGGTGATCGACACCACATTCAACCGGTAATAAAGATCCTCTCGAAATGTATTATTTTCACAAGCTTGCTTCAGATTGCGATTGGACGCGGCTACAACCCTCACATCCACCTTGATGGGATCCACGCCACCCACCCTGGTGATGATGCCGTCCTCCAATACCCTGAGGAAATCCGCCTGGCTGTTTTTACCCATCTCGGTGATTTCATCCAGGAACAATGTGCCCCTGTGAGCCAATTCAAAACGGCCTTTCTTCACACCGCTCGCACCGGTAAAAGCATCCTTCTCGTGACCGAACAGTTCATTTTCCAGGAGCGTTTCGGGCAACGCTCCACAATTGATGATTATGAACGGTTGTGAAACCCGTTTACTCCGGTTGTGAATGGCTCTTGCCACGACATCCTTGCCGGTGCCGCTTTCTCCCTCGATAAGCACGGTCACATCAGTGTCCGCCACGCGATTGACGATCTCATACACCTCGCGAATAGACTGACTGGTGCCCACCACCAATTCATCGTCACCCTTGATCTGAAGGATTTGTTTGAGCTTGATGTTCTCCTGCTGCAGTTTCTGCTTTTCCAACAACTTCTTGATGACTACCCGGAAGTGGATAAAGTCGAGCGGTTTGACCATATAGTCATACGCGCCGCGCTTGAGCGCCTGAACAGCGGTTTCCACTGTACCGAACGCGGTGATCAGAATGACATCTGTATCAGGGCTCTCGCGTTTCACGAAATCAAGGAGATCAAGTCCGCTCACGGTACGCATTTTCAGGTCGGTCACCACGATATTGAAGGCGTGCCCGGTATCCTTAATCGTTGCCACGGCAGTTTCACCGTCCTTGGCAGTGCTCACTTCGTAGCCCTCACGACTCAGCGCATCCGCAATCACATTCCGAATCTGTTCACTGTCGTCGACGATGAGTATCTTGTCATTGTCCGACATTTATGCCGGCTCCTTTCTCAAGGGGCTGGAGGTGCGATTCAGCGTATCCGGTCGTCTCCCTGCCGACAAATGGACCCGCTACCGGTAATTCGATCCTGAAGGTGGAACCACATCCCGGCTTGCTTTTCACATCGATTTCGCCACCATGCTCTGTGACGATTTCGAGGGCTATCGATAATCCCAATCCTGAACCGTGTGGGCGGGTGGTAAAATGAACATCGAAGATCTTATCCAGGATCTCATCGTCGATACCCTCGCCATTGTCAGCAACTTCAATCTCGATACTATCCGTCATCGGGTGATGTGTCACCTGCACACTGAGGTCTCCTCCACCAGGCATGGCGGTGATGGCATTGGCGATGATATTCAGGAGGACCTGCTTAATGGCGTTCGGATCACACCGCATCAGTGGCAGTTCGTCATTGAAGTGGGCGATGATGCCGATGCGACGATCGCGCGCGGTGGGACGTATCAAGTCCAGTTGTGATTGGACCAGTCCGGCGGGATCCGCCCAGATGAGGTTCAACTGCGGACGCCTTGAAAATCTTACAAAATCATCGAGATACCTGTTCAAGCGATTCAACTCGCCGCGGATTACCGAGATGTATTCTCCACCGTCACGCGGCAAGTCTACCGCCGTTCCATCCCGCCAGGATTCAGCCAGCATCTGCAGATTCATATCCATGGCACTCAGAGGATTACGGATCTCGTGAGTGATGCTCGAGATGAGCTGCCCCAGCACCGCCAGGCGGTCACGTTTTTTGATGCTGGATTGCAGGCGGGCTAGTTCGGTGATATCCCACAGAAAAACACAGGAACGCTTGTTGCCGCCTTCCAATCCATCAAGCGGCATCATGCTCAGTAACCCCCGTTTGCGCTTGCTGTTGACTGAAATGGACAGTTCCCTGCCGTGGATCGGCGTGCCGCTGTCCAGACTGCCGCCGATCAGGTGCTGAAGATGGCGGTCCCCCGGGAACAGGTGCGAAATAAAAACACTTCCCGCCATCGATCCGCCTGTCTGCAACAGGAGATGGGCGGATCGGTTCATATACGTCACCTTCCCGTCTGGTTCGAGCACCAGCACCCCTTCCACCAGGTGGTCGAAGATCTGGCGATGCACCTCGTTGAAGAGTTTTTTCCGTAGGTAGTCCTGGATCCCTCTCATGACCAGCACTGCGTACACTACCACCATGCCGATGAATACCACCATGGCACCGCCCAGGATCACGTTTACCTTCTGTATGTGCAGTGATGACAGTACGGTGCCGTAGAACTTCACGACGACATTGTCCCCTGACGAACCGCTGGCCATTGGGGAATGCCCCAGCAGCACCAGCAGCAGCGCGCCGTACAGGGTGAATAGCATCGCAATGCCGATCACTATCAGAACGGATTTGAAATACCAGCCCCTCACTATCCCCGGTCCTCGCGAATCACGACGGCGATGCAGATATCGATACGATCCATGCAATTGTCCATATTGCAATCATTTTATCTATGGGTAGCAGGATGTCAATCATCTCCCGTCTTCCCCTTTCGTTTCGACATAAGGATTCCGGCTCGGATTCTGTCTGTCTGTGGTAGTGCCGGGATCAGTTTGAAAGATACTGTGTCGCCCTGTGAACACAGATGCAGTGCGTATGGCTCACAGTCTGCTACAGGAACCAGGCGGAACTCTTTCCAATGGGGTCGT
>JAFGDC010000375.1 GCA_016932295.1 candidate division CSSED10-310 bacterium | reverse complement strand
GGCTGGCGTAGCGGTCGGCGAGTTCGCTGAAGAGTTTCTTGACGACCTCTTTGTCGCGGATGTCCCTGAGCACGAGGCGGCGGGCATGCAGATTCCCCTGCTTGGCGAGGGTGATGATCCGTTCCGCGAAACCGCGGACCGCTTTGGCCTTGGCGGCGGTGGTAACGATCTGCTCGCGGTCCAGCAACGAAGTGGCCATATTCCTGAGCATGGCGGTTCGATGGCTCGAGGTCCGATTTAATTTTCCCTGGAGTTTTCTATGCCTCATTGTCAATCCCTTTCAGAGACGGGTGCATCCGCCCTTACTCTGATTCTTCCAATTCCTCCCCGTCACTTTCTTCTGACACGGGAAGTTCGAGCTTGTACGGCGACAGATCCATGCCGAGGGACAAACCCATGCCGGCGAGGATCTCCTTGATCTCGTTGAGCGATTTCCGGCCGAAATTCCGGGTTTTGAGCATTTCCTGATCGGATTTCTGAACCAGATCCGCAATCGTCTTGATCTCGGCGTTTTCGAGACAGTTGTGAGAGCGCACCGACAGTTCCAATTCATCCACGCTGCGCATCAGGTTCTGCCTGGTGCGTTCCCAGTCCTCATCCACCGATTCCTTTTCCTCTTCGTAGGTATCATCGAAATCGACGAACAGGGTGAACTGCTGGATGAGGAGCTTGGCGGCTTCAGAAACGGCCTGCTCGGGGGAGATGCTGCCGTCGGTATGGACTTCGAGGGTCAGCTTGTCATAATCGGTCGAATAACCCACGCGGGTGGGTTCGACCATGTAGTTCACCTTGAGCACGGGTGAGTAGAGGCTGTCCACCGGGATGATGCCGATCACCTGATCCTCGTGGGGATCACGAGCGGCGGGAACGAAGCCCCTGCCCTTGGTTACGGTGAGTTCCATACGGAACACAGCGCCCTTGTCGAGGGTGGCGATGTGGAGGTCGGGGTTGAGAATAGTGATTTCGGGACCGTGCTTGATATCCGCCGCAGTGACCTTTCCCGGACCTTTCTTGTCGAGGGTGATGGTCCGCGGGAAGCTGCCGTGCATGGTGAGCAACAATGCCTTGATATTGAGGATGATGTCCGTGACATCTTCCATCACATCTGGGATGACCGAGAATTCGTGCAGCACTCCGTCGATCTTGACGGCGCTGACCGCGGCGCCGCTCAGGGAAGAGAGCAGCACCCGCCGCAGGGCATTGCCGAGAGTCGTGCCATAACCCTTTTCGAAGGGCTCCGCCCAAAATTTTCCAAATGTCGGCGTCAACGTAGCCGTATCGCACTGCAGCCGCTTGGGCTTCTGTATTCCTTTCGCTTGCATGAATCTCCTCCTCGAACGAAACGTTACTTGGAGTATAGCTCGACGATGAGCTGCTCTTTGATGGGCAGCGTGATGTGCTCCCTCGAGGGAAGAGTGCGAATGGTCGCGGTCAGCTGGGCACCGTCCACTTCCAGCCATTCGGGGATTTCCCGGCCGGTTTCGACGGCATAACGTATGGGCGCCAACTCACGGCTTCGATCTCTGACCTTGATGACATCGCCGGCAGCCACCAATTGGGAGGGGATATTCGCCTTGGAAAAAGTGCTGCCGGGCGCACCCGCTTTCAGCAGAAAGTGGCCATGGTTGACGAGTTGCCTGGCCTGGCACAGCGAGACGGCGAAACCAGCGCGATAGACCACGTTGTCGAGGCGCCGTTCCAGGTTGACGAGCAGGTTGTGTCCGGTGACACCCCGCTGGTTTTCGGCGATCTCGAAGAACCGCCTGAACTGTCGTTCGAGCATTCCGTACGTTCGTTTTACTTTCTGCTTCTCACGCAACTGGATTCCGTAATCCGTCACTTTTGTTCGTCTCTGTCCATGTTGGCCGGGGGGCGTCTGCCGCCGGTCGAACGCACACTTTTCCGTGAAGCATCGCTGGCCTTTGAGGAAGAGCTTCTCTCCTTCTCTCCGGCACAACTTGCATACTGCATCTCGATATCTTGCCAACTCTCGTACTCCCTTCTATGCGCTCCGCATCACACGCGCCTGCGCTTGGGCGGCCTGCAGCCATTGTGGGGAATTGGGGTTACGTCCTTGATGGCCTTAACCTCCAAACCGGCAGCCTGCAACGCCCTGATGGCCGATTCCCTGCCGGCGCCGGGACCCTTGAGGCGGATTTCTATCTGCTTCATACCCATGTCCATTGCCTTCTGGGCGACGGTCCTGGCGACCGCCTGGGCCACGAAGGGTGTGCTCTTGCGTGATCCCTTGTAGCCGATCGCGCCGGCGCTTGACCACGCCACCGAGTTCCCCATCATGTCGGTGATGGTGACAATGGTGTTGTTGAATGTTGATTGTATGTGCGCGATGCCCTGGGCCACCATGCGGCGTTCTTTCTTCTTGCCCACGGTGCTGCGTCTCACTTTTTTAGCCATTCGCTACTCCCGTATAAAAGGTCTTGCCCAGACCAGTCCTAGCCTTTCTTTCCACCAATGCGTCGCTTGCGACCCTTGCGGGTTCGGGCGTTCGTCCTGGTCCGCTGACCACGAACCGGCAAGGACTTGCGATGGCGCAATCCCCGATAGGTACCGACATCCATGAGGCGCTTGATGTTCATACTGAGTTCTTGGCGGAGTGCACCCTCCACCTTGAAATCCTTTTCGATCACCTGGCGCAGCCGGTTCACCTCTTCTTCCGTCAAGTCCTTCACCCGCGTGTCAGGATCCACGCGCGCAATGTTCAGTATCTTTACCGACGAACTCTGACCGACACCGAAAATGTAGGTCAGCGCGATCTCGGTCTTCTTGTTTCTCGGCAAATCAACGCCTGCAATACGAGCCAATTGAACCTCCTTTTACTTCACTCGGGATTCCGCGAGTCTGTGCATCGCGATCTCATCCCTGCCGCTGCTTGTGGCGTGGATTCTCGCAGATCACCCGAATGATCCCCCTGCGTCGAATCACCTTGCACTTGTCACATCGTTTCTTGACTGATGCCTTGACCTTCATATCACACCTCTCGGCCTCCGCTCACTTCGACCGATACACTATGCGGCCCCTGGTCAGGTCGTATGTTGAAAGCTCCACCACCACCTTATCGCCTGGAAGGATCCTGATGAAGTGCTTGCGCATCTTTCCGGATACGTGGGCGAGGATCACATGGCCATTACTCAATTCCACTCTGAACATGGCATTCGGTAACGGCTCGATGACCACTCCTTCCATCGTAATGGTGTCTTGCTTTCGCATACTCCTCCTCCACCGGAGACCTAATTCGTTTGCGGCTGTTTATTATAACAGCCCATCTCACTCAAAATTTCAGGACCATCCTCGGTGATGGCGACAGTATGCTCGAAATGAGCCGACAGCTTACCGTCAGCCGTCACCGCCGTCCATCCATCACCGCGGATTTTGACTTCAAAAGTACCCTCACTGATCATCGGCTCTATCGCCAGCACCATGCCGACCCGCAACCGCTCGCGCCGATACGGATCGAAATAATTGGGAATCTGCGGCGCTTCATGTAACGTCCGCCCGATCCCATGACCAACGAAGTCCCGAATGATGGAAAATCCCGTGCCGCGCACCTGACTCTCCACCGCCCGCGCGATATCGTTGAGCCGCCTGCCCTGGCGACATTGATCGATGGCCGCATACAAGGCCTGCCTGGTCACATCCACGAGCTGCTGTGCCCGAGTACTGATGGTACCCACGGGAACCGTGATGGCGGCATCTCCGTAATATCCATTCAAAACCACCCCAAAGTCAAGACTAATAATATCCCCGTCTTTCAGGATGCGCTTGCGGGAGGGGATCCCATGCACGATCTCCTCGTTTATGGATGCGCAAAGCGCATTTGGAAATCCATGATATCCCTTGAACGCCGGTTTCACATTATACCTGGCCATGATGTTCTCGGCTTCCAGATCCAGATCATAGGTCGACATGCCTGGTTTGATCATGCCGCGCAGGCAACACAGTACTTCCGCAACGATGGCGTTGCTCCGGCGCATCAGTTCGAGTTCACGGTCGGACTTCATGATAATCATCTCGATCGTTTCCCAAGCTTGGCCAGGATCTCTTCATGGATTTCCTCGATGGCGCCTGAACCATCGATGGTGAACAGCAACCCGCCTTCCCGATAGAAATCCAGTAGTGCCTGCAGGTTTTCCTTGTAGACCGCGATCCGTTTCTGGATGGCCTCGGCCTGATCGTCCGGCCGCTGCACCAGCATGCTGCCGCAGCGCTCACAGTGATCTCCGGCGGCGGATGGGGAAAAAGTGACGTGGTAAATCGCACCGCATGCCTCACAGACACGCCGGCCGGACAATCGCAGCACAATCACCGGCGTGGGGACATCTATATAAATGACGCCATCCAGTGGTTGGCCGTGCGCAAGCAGGTAGTCACGCAATGCCTCAGCCTGCCCCCTGGTACGTGGATACCCGTCGAGGATGAATCCGGTCGCGCAGTCAGTCCAGTTCAACCGTTCATCCACCATGTCGATGACCAGCTCATCGGGAACCAGCCGGCCGGAATTCATGTACCCGGCCGCGGCCTGCCCCAGCACCGTGTTGCGCTTGACGTTGTCGCGCAGAATATCGCCTGTGGAGATGTGGGACAACGCAAGAGACTCCTTGAGCATCTTGGTCTGCGTTCCCTTCCCCACGCCTGGCGGTCCGAGCACGACGAGTCTCACCAACGACTCCTAACTCCGCCGTCCGCGAATCCGCTTGCTGCCCCGCAGAAAGCCCTCGTAGTGACGCATGACCAGGTGTGATTCCATCTGCTGAATGGTGTCCAATCCGACACCCACGACGATGAGCAGGGCGGTGCCTCCGAAGTAGAAGGGCACATTGAACCAGCGGATGAGGAATGTAGGCAGTACAGAAATGGCCGAGAGGAAGATGGCGCCGGCCAGGGTGACCCTGGTGAGTGCGCGATCGATAAAGTCGGCGGTTCGCTTGCCCGGTCGAATACCAGGGATGAAGCCACCGTTTTTCTTCATGTTCTCTGCCAGATCCGTGGGATTGAATATAATGGCGGTATAGAAGTAGCAAAAGAAGACGATGAGTATGACGTAGACGACCGTGTACATCACTGCGCCAGGCATCATGTTCTGTTCGATGGCATCGAAGACCCCACGCCACACATCGCTCTCCAGAGAGTTGCGGAGGAACTTGATGACGGTGAGGGGGAACATGATGATGGATGACGCGAAAATCACCGGGATCACGCCGGCGGTATTGATGCGCAGCGGCACATGCGTACTCTGTCCGCCCATGATCCGGCGGCCGACCACGCGCTTCGGATACTGCACCGGAATGCGGCGCTGGGATTGCTGCATGAGCACCACTCCCGCCACCACGATGAACATGATGGCGATGATGGCCAGCAGCACGTAGAATTTCATGTCGCCGGTACGAATCTGATCATAGGAGTTGAGCAAGGCACCGGGCAGACCGGCGACAATGCCGGCGGAAATGATCAGGGAGATACCATTGCCGATACCGCGTTCGGAAATTTGTTCGCCGATCCACATGATGAATGCGGTGCCGGCGGTGAGGGTGATGACTGTCATGATCCGGAAGGCCC
Organism: candidate division CSSED10-310 bacterium; assembly: GCA_016932295.1. The sequence goes on along the minus strand of JAFGDC010000375.1, from coordinate 9,977 downwards.
AACCAGGTGAGCGCACGAACATGCCGCCTTCCATACTCTCCAGGCCGATGGCGATACCGAGGGACTGAATGACGCTCAGCACCACCGTTCCGTACCTCGTGTACTGGGTGATCTTGCGGCGCCCCTGTTCGCCCTCCTTGGAGAGTCGTTCAAGGTAAGGCACCACAACTGCCAGCAACTGCAGAATGATGGATGCGCTGATGTACGGCATGATGCCGAGGGTGAATATCGTCAGGTTGGAGAATGCGCCACCCGAGAACATATCGAAGAATCCGAAAATCGTACCCTTGGCGGCGGATTTGATGAAGGAAGCCAGCGCCAGTGTATTGATACCCGGCGTCGGCACATGAGCGCCGATGCGGTAGATGGCCAGCATGGCCATGGTGAAAAGCAACCGCCGCTTCAGTTCCGGAATCTTGAATACATTCGAGAATGACTGCAGCACCTTAAATCTCCTCGGCCTTACCGCCCGCCGCGCGTATTTTGTCCGCCGCGGTCTTGCTGAATTTATGCGCCTTGATGTGGAGCGGCAGCTCCAGTTCACCGTCGCCAAGGATTTTAATGCCGTCGAAAGCGCCCTTGACCAGACCGTGCCGGTACAGCGTCTCGGGAGTGATGATTTCATCCGCCGGCAGGGTCGCCAGTTCCTTGATATTTATGATGGCGTACTGTTTTCTGAAGGGGTTGGTAAAGCCGCGCTTGGGGATCCTGCGAATGAGGGGCATCTGCCCGCCTTCGAACCAGGCGGGGATGCTGGCGCCGGAACGGGCTTTCTGACCCTTGTGCCCGCGCCCGGAGGTCTTGCCCCAACCGGAGCTATGGCCGCGGCCGACACGCTTGATCTTGTGCCTTGATCCTTTTGGAATGCTCAATTGGTTCAATTTCATCGTACTGTCCTCTTCCCTGCACCGTTACTCGCCGCTCATGGGAGCGGCTTCCTCGACGTCGATTTCCTCGAATCGCACCAGGTGATGCACTTTGGCGATCTGGCCGCGGATTTCCGGACGATTCGGGCAGAGCACCTGGTGTCCGATCTTGCGCAAGCCGAGGCTGCGCATGATGCGGCGCTGTTTGTCAGGGCGCCCGATGACACTGCGTATCTGAGTGATGAGTAATTTCTTCATAGCAGCCTCACTCACAGGTAGTCGACTTTTTTGCCGCGCAGCTTCGAGATCATTTCGGCATTCCGAAGAGCGGACAAGGCGACGATCGTGGCCTTGACGACGTTACCGGGATTGTTGGAGCCGAGATTCTTGGTAAGCACATCCTGGATGCCGCTGGCTTCCACCACCGCCCGTACCGGACCACCGGCGATGACGCCGGTGCCCTTGGAGGCGGGTTTCAGGATGACCTTGCTGGCGCCGAACTTGCCGACCACCTCATGGGGAATGGTGGTTCCCTTCATGGGCACTTCGATCATGTTCTTCTTTGCCCGATCGAAACCCTTGCGGATCGCATCGGGTACTTCGCGGGCTTTTCCCTTGGCGACACCGACCTTGCCGTTGCCGTCGCCCACCACGACCAGGGCGGCGAAATTGAACCTGCGGCCGCCCTTGACCACCTTGGCGACGCGGTTGATATGCACTACTTTTTCCCTATATTCGGTCTCTTGGTTGTCGAACCGTTCCACTCAGGACCTCCTAAGACTTCACAGCCATCGTCGCGTCAAAACCGCAGTCCGTGTTCGCGGGCCGCTTCTGCAAGGGCTTTGACACGTCCGTGGTAGACATACAAATTCCTGTCGAACACCACCTCGGCGATGTCCCGTTCCTTGGCTCTCCTGGCAATTTCAGCACCCACCAGCTTGGCCACGCCAATCTTGCCACCCCCCTCGATTTCCACCTGGGCGATTTCCTTGCTGCAAGACGAGGCCGTAGCCATGGTCATGCCGGTGGTGTCATCGATGATCTGGGCGTAGATGTGTTTATTTGATCGGAAAACCACCAGGCGCGGACGGCCGCTGGTTCCCCGCACACTGGTGCGGATGCGGCGACGGCGGCGGTTCCTGCGGTCCATAATTTTTTTGCTTAAACCCAACATGCTCTCGTCTCCTTGGCCTAGACGCCGACCTTGCCGACTTTGCGGCGTACGCGTTCGTCACGATAACGGATTCCTTTGCCCTTGTAAGGCTCCACGGGCCGGAAGAATCTGATTTCCGCGGCCGTCTGGCCGACCTTTTCCTTGTCGATGCCCGCGACAGTGATCTCGACCTGCTTCTCTACCTTGATTTCGATTCCTTCCGGGATGGGATATTCGATGGGATGCGAGAAGCCGAGGGCGAGCACCAGGGTGTTGCCCTTGAGGTTGGCACGATAGCCGACGCCATTGATCAACAAGTCCTTGGTGAAGCCAGTGGAGACACCAACCACCATGTTGTTGACCAAAGAACGCCAGAGGCCGTGAAGAGCCCGTTGAGTGCGTTCATCTGAACATCTGGAAACGATGAGCTGATTTCCCTCACGGGCGACGGTGATGGTCTCGGGCATGGTCTTCTCGAGGCTTCCCTTGGCGCCCCTGATACGGATGACCTGCCCATCGACGTATACTTCTACTTTTTCTGGCACCGGAATCGGTTTCTTTCCTATCCTGGACATATCAGGCTCCTTGGCTCATGCGCGGTCACGCGATGTAACAGAGGACTTCGCCGCCGATACCGCGTTTCCGCGCCTCGCGACTGGTCATCACGCCCTGAGAAGTGCTGAGGATGGCGATTCCGAGTCCGCCCAACACCTTGGGCACCTCATCAGCCCGGCTGTACACCCGGCGCCCGGGTTTGCTGACCCGCTGCAACATGGTGATCACCGACCGATTGTCCTCATCGTAGCGCAGCGTGAGCCGCAGCTCGTTCTGCACTGGTTGCTTGATTTCCTCTACACCGTCGATGAATCCTTCCTCCTTCAGGATCTGGCTGATACTGCGCTTGATATTGGAGCAAGGAATGTTGACGATTGTTTGTTTGGCCATCCCGCCGTTCCTGATACGGGTAAGCAAATCTGCGATTGGATCAGTCATTGTCATGATTCAATCCTTCCTACCAGCTCGCCTTGATGACACCAGGAACCTCACCACGCAGGGAGAGTTCACGGAAGCAGATCCGGCACATCTGGAACTTGCGCAGGTAACCCCTGGGGCGCCCGCAGATACGGCAGCGGTTGTAATTCCTGACGGGGAATTTGCTGCCCCTGTTGCATTTTGCGATAAGCGATTTTTTAGCCACTGAACCGATCTCCTTCCATCTCAGTTACGGAACGGCATGCCAAGCAGCTTGAGCAGCATTCTGGCTTCTTCGTCGGTGCCGGCGGTGGTTGCGATGGTGATGGAAAGCCCTCTCGCCTTGTCCACCGCGTCGTACTCGATTTCCGGGAAGATCAACTGTTCGGTAATCCCGAGCGTATAATTGCCGCGTCCGTCGAATGCCTTGTTGGACACTCCGCGAAAGTCACGGACCCTGGGCAGGGCCACATTCATGAGCCTGTCCAGGAACTCGAACATGAGATCGCGCCGAAGCGTGACCTTGGTGCCGATGGCCATGCCCTTTCGGATCTTGAAGCCGGCGATCGACTTTCTGGCCCGCGTGATCACTGGTTTTTGACCGGTGATCTGAGAGAGTTCCTTGGTGGCCGATTCGAGCACCTTGGCGTTTTGAATCGCTTCACCCAACCCCATGTTTACCACGATCTTTTCCAGTCGCGGAACCTGCATGGTGTTCGTATAAGAGAACGCTTTCATCATCGCGGGCACGATTTCTTCCAGATACTTTTTCTTCAGACGTGCCATAGGTTCTTCCATCCTTTCGAGATCCGGCGAGTACGGATCACTTGTCCATTACCTCCCCACACTTCCTGCACATCCTCACCTTGCTCCCGTCCGACAACCGCTGAACTCCCACTCTGGTGGGGCGATTGCATTTGCCGCAGATGAGCATGAGGTTGGAAGCATGGATTGGTGCTTCTTTTTCTATGATACCGCCCTGCTGCTGCGTCTGAGTCGGGCGCTGATGCCGCTTAATGAAGTTGAGGCCCTCGACGATGATACGACCATCCTGAGGCAACACCTTCAAGACCTTGCCTTCTTTGCCGGCATCTTTACCGACCGTGATGCGCACGCGGTCATTCTTCCTGATATTGATGTTGATTCGCGTTTGTGCCTTGTTCGCCATGGCGCCCCCCGTCGCTAAATGACTTCCGGAGCCAACGAAATGATTTTCATGAATTGCTTTTCACGCAGTTCGCGGGCGACGGGACCGAACACGCGGGTCCCCACCGGTTCGTTGTCTTTATTGATAATCACCGCGGAATTGCGGTCGAACTTGATGTAGGTTCCATCCTTGCGGCGTATTTCCTTGCGGGTGCGCACCACCACCGCGCGAGCAACTTCGCCCTTCTTCACGGCCCCACCGGGAATGCTCTCCTTGATCGCCACCACAATGATATCGCCGATGGTGGCCCATCGCCTGCGGGTTCCTCCAAGGACTTTGATGCACTGGAGTTTCTTCGCTCCCGAGTTATCCGCCACATCCAAGATTGTCTGCATCTGAATCATGATCGTACCTTTCCTTACAGAACCAGCCGCGTGGGCGCCGCCGGCCGGCGTACCATTTCCCGGCAGGCGTTCCCGAACCGGCTAGCGGGCTTTCTCTACAACCTCCCGAACCCTCCAGTGCTTGGACTTGCTCAAGGGTCGAGTTTCTTCGATCCGCACCACATCACCGATATGGCACTCGTTGTTCTGGTCATGCGCCAGGAATTTCTTGCGACTCCTGACAATCGATTTGTATTTGCCGTGAATGAACGACCTGGTGACTTCGACGACGACCGTTTTGTCCATTTTGTCGCTCACCACGATACCGACACGCTTTTTCCGGTTACCTGGCTGCCTCATTTGCTCTAGGCTCGTCATAGGCCTGTTCCTCTATCCTTCTGCTCGGCTTTGAGCGCCAGCGAACGGTTCACGGTCAGCACCCGGGCGATTTCCCGCCGTACGATCCTGATCCTGGTGGGATTGTCCAACTGGCCGATAGTCTTCTTGAAACGCAGTTTGAAGAGTTCATCGTACAAACCCTTCAAGTGCACTTCACGTTCCTCCACGCTCATCTCGAGTAGTTCTGACGCTTTCATGGGATCAGATATACTCCTTGTAGGAAACAAATCTGGTTTTGAAGGGGAGCTTGTGCGAAGCGATCCGCATGGCTTCCTTTGCGAGTTCTTCTTCCACGCCTTCAAGCTCGTAGAGGATGCGGCCTGGTTTGATCACCGCCACCCAGTGGTCGAGAGCACCCTTACCCTTACCCATGCGGGTTTCGGCCGGCTTGGTGGTGATGGGTTTATCCGGGAACACCCTTATCCAGATCTTTCCACCGCGCTTCACGCTCCTGGTGATGGCGACACGGGCGGCTTCGATCTGCCGGTCGGTCATCCATCCTGGTTCCAGTGCTTGCAATCCGAACGATCCGAAGTTAAGGCGGTTGCCGCTCGTTGCGTTGCCCTTCTGGCAGCCCTTCTGTTGCTTGCGATACTTGACTTTCTTCGGCTGTAACATTATCGATTCTCCGCTCTTATCCGACGTCCACGCTTCGGCCGCCGGCGATCAGCTTCCTTTTCCCGTTCGCCGGGTCGCGGCGCCTTGTACGCCTCTTTGCCGCCCATGACACCGGGAGGCGCAGAACGGTCGTCCTTGGAGCCGATCTCTCCTTTGAACACCCATACCTTGACACCGATGGCGCCATAGGTCGAGGTAGCGCTGGTAAAACCATAGTCGATATCGGCACGCAGCGTGTGCAAAGGCACCCGGCCTTCCAGGTACCATTCCCGCCGAGCCATTTCGGCGCCACCCAGGCGGCCCGAACATTCGACACGAATGCCCTTGGCGCCGGCCCGGAGGGCGTTCTGCACGGCTCTCTTCATGGCACGCCTGAAAGCGACCCGCTTGGTGAGCTGCAGGGCGATCCCCTCGGCGATCAACTGCGATGACAGATCCGGATTCTTCACTTCCAGAATGTTGATATAGATCTGCTGCTTGGTAATGGATTGAAGCGCCGTCTTGATCCTGTCCACTTCGGCGCCTTTTTTGCCGATCACGATACCAGGCTTGGCCGTGTATACGTTGATCCGAACCTGATCGACCGCGCGCTCGATTTCTATCTTCGCGACACCGGCATGAACCAGTTCTTTTTGCAGGAACTTCTTGATGGTCAGATCCTCGTGGAGAAAATCAGCGTACCGCTTTTCTTCGTACCACTTGGACGCCCATGTCTTGTTGATACCCAACCTGAGCCCGATGGGATTCACCTTTTGGCCCAAAACTCACCTCCCGTTTCCAACATATCTTCCGACCACGTCACATCACATCTGCTCATCGAGTTCGACGGTGATGTGACTGGTTTTTTTCCTGATCCGCGTCGCCCGACCCATGGCGCGAGGGCGGAAACGCTTCAGGGACGGACCCTGATCAACGTAAATGGCGGAAATGAACAATTGGTCGACATCGTCGACACCGTGATTGTTTTCAGCATTTGACATGGCCGAACGAACCAGCTTGGTGATCAACCGCGATGCCTTTTTGGGCGTGTATCGCATAATCGCCAGAGCCTCCTCTACGCCCTTGCCTCGAACCAGGTCTGCTACCAACCTGGCCTTGAAAGGCGAGATTCTGATGTACCGGCCGACAGCTCTCGATTTCATGGTCGTTCCTTACCTTCCCGTTCCATCATTTTCGTTTGGCCGCGGCTCGTTCCGCCTTGGTTCCAGCGTGGCTCCTGAAGGTTCTGGTCGGCGCGAATTCGCCGAGGCGATGGCCAACCATGTTTTCGGTCACATACACCGGTATGAACCGCTTGCCGTTGTGCACCGCGATGGTATGCCCGATCAGCTCGGGGATGACCACGGAGGCGCGCGACCAGGTCTTGATCATGCGCTTCGCGTTTGTTGCGTTCATCTCCAGGATCCTGGCACGCAGCTTCGCTTCAATGAATGGTCCTTTTCGTAATGATCTAGCCACCTATGACCTCCCGTGTCCGTTCATGCTCATCGCTGGCCGCGCCGTTTCACAATCTGCTTGTCACTGGGTTTTTTCCGCCTGGTGCGGTGTCCCTTTGTAGAAATTCCCCACGGGGTGACAGGATGCCGCCCACCGGACGACTTGCCCTCACCGCCACCATGGGGATGATCGATGGGATTCATTGCCACACCGCGCACCTTGGGCCGGCGCCCAAGCCAACGATTCCGACCGGCTTTGCCGATGGATGTATTCTCCTGCAACTCGTTACCCACCTGGCCGACAGTCGCCTTGCACTCCATGAAAACCTTCCTGACTTCGCCGGAAGGGAGCTTGAGTTGGGCATAACTGCCTTCCTTGGCGAGCAGTTGGGCGTAAGAGCCGGCGCTTCTGGCCATCTTGCCGCCGCCACCGGGACGCAATTCGATGTTGTGGATCAGGGTGCCCAGAGGGATGTCCTTGATCCTCAAAGTGTTACCCACCTTGATGTCGGAACCGATGCCTGATTCCAGAACCTCTCCTACCTTGATTCCCTTGGGCGCAATGATATACCGCTTCTCACCATCGACATAAGTGACCTGTGCGATATTGGCGGAACGATTCGGATCGTACTGGATACTGGCGATCCGACCGGGGATGCCGTCCTTGTCTCGCTTGAAGTCAACCAGCCGGTACCGGCGCTTGTGCCCGCCGCCACGCCGCCGCATGGTGATTCTTCCATAGTTGTTGCGGCCGCCCGACTTCCTGAGTGACCGGATCAAACTGCGCTCCGGCTTTGATTCGGTCAGATCCTCGAAGGTGGTGACGGTCTGAAAGCGTCTCCCCGCTGAGGTCGGCTTATATTTCTTAATCTCCATGGTTTACTCCGGTTCCCAGCTTCTGCCGGACAGAAGCTGCTACACTCCCTCGAATAATTCGATGCTATGTCCCTGCTTCAGCGTCACGATCGCTTTTTTCCAATCGGAACGCCAGCCTTCGTAACGACCGAGCCGTTTGAACTTACCCTTGACACGAAACGTCCGCACATTCTCCACCTCGACGTTGAAGATCTCCTCAACGGCCTTGTGGATTTCAATCTTGTTGGCATCGATGTGGACCTGGAAAAGGACTTGATTGTAGCGATCCTTCAGCGATGTCGAACGCTCCGTGATGATCGGCTTGACAATGATGGTCCGCGGATCTCGCTTCATGGTTGTAACGCCTCCTCGATGGCCGGGATGGTGTCCTTGAACAGGATCAGCTTGTCGTACCGGACCACGTCCAGGACATTCAAACCCGCTTCCACCGTGGTTTTCATCTTGGGACTGTTGCGGACACTAAGCACAAAATTGGCACGATCCTCCGGTACTACGACCAGTGCCTTAGCACCGGCGCTGATGGCCGTCATGCGCGGGAGCACGCTCTTGGTCTCTGGTTTTTCCACGTGGAAATCATCCAGAATGACCAGGTTGCCCTCGCTCAGCTTCAAGGAGAGCGCCATTCGCAAGGCACTGCGTCGCACCTTGCGTGGCGGTCTGAACTCATAACTCCGTGGTTTGGGACCGAAGACCACGCCACCACCCCTGACGACAGGCGAGCGAAGGCTGCCGCGTCGTGCGCGACCGGTGCCCTTCTGCCTGAAGAACTTGGCAGTGGTGCGGTTCACCTCACCCCGATCCTTGGTGCAGGCGGTGCCGGCCCTGCGCTTCACCTGCTGCATTCGAATGACTTCCTGGATCATGTAGGGATTCGGCTGCACCCCAAAGATCGCGTCGTTCAACGTGATCTGATCCACTACTTCGTTATCGCTGTTCACTACATCTATCACTGGCATCATGGACCTCACATCCTCATTATTTCAGCTTGTTGATCTCCAGCAAGCCCCCGGGGGCACCGGGCACCGCTCCCCGGATGAACAGCAGATTCCGCTCCGGGTCGACCTTGACGATTTCGAGATTCCGCACGGTCACCCTCTTTGCGCCCATCTGACCGGGCATTTTCATGCCTTTCCAGACTCGTCCGGGATCGGTGTGTTGACCGATTGAACCGCCATGTCGGAAGAATTCATGCGTACCATGTGAATCTTTCGCGCCTTTGAAATTGTGCCGCCGCACCACGCCGGAGAATCCTCGTCCTTTGCTCGTTCCGCTGATCACGACATGCTCGCCCACCTCAAAGAGATCGACGGTCAGCTTGTCACCGGACTTGTAGCTGGTGGGATCGGCCACGATGAATTCACGCAGGTGGCGCTGGGGTTTCAAGGCCTTCTTGCCACCCTGCTTGGCCTTCGAAGTCATGCCGAAATGACCGCCGGCCGGCTTGTTGATGCGTTTTTCCTCAATCTCGCCGAAGCCGATCTGGATCGCATTGTACCCGTCACACCTGGTGGCTGTACCCTTTTTGCTGCCGCGATCGAAGATCACCACTTCCCGAGGCTGATCGGTTTTCACCTGGACGACTATACAGGGTCCGGCCTCGAGGACCGTGACCGGTACAAGCACGCCGTCATCCTTGAACACCTGAGTCATTCCGATTTTTTTACCTAACAATCCGATAGCCATCTTACTTCCCCAAAAGGTTGGTGAGCCGCACTTCTCAAACCTTGATCTCCACATCGACGCCTGCTGGCAATTCCAATTTCATGAGGGCGTCCACCGTCTGTTGCGTCGGCTCAAGGATGTCCAGCAGTCGTTTGTGTGTTCGGATCTCGAACTGCTCACGCGATTTTTTGTCGACGTGCGGCGAACGCAGCACGGTATAGCGACTGATCCTGGTCGGCAGCGGTATGGGACCAACCACGCGGGCGCCGCTGCGCCGCACGGTTTCCACAATGTCGCTCACCGACTGGTCGAGCAGCCTGTGGTCGTAAGCCTTCATCTTGATGCGGATTCTTTGCTGATCCATCCCACTTCCTCGGTTACTCTATGATATCGATGACGACACCGGCGCCGACGGTCTTGCCGCCTTCCCGGATGGCGAAGCGCAGTTCTTTCTCCATGGCGATC
>JAFGDC010000374.1 GCA_016932295.1 candidate division CSSED10-310 bacterium | reverse complement strand
GGGATCTCGACAACGACGGACGCCTGGATCTGGTCATCGGCAACCTGGCCGCGCGCGAACAGATCTTCATCAATGACGGCGCCGGATTCGCCGCCACGGCAACTTACAACAACCATATCGTGCTGCCCACCAAGTCCGTGGCGCTGGGTGATGTCGACGGCGATGGCGACCTGGATTTGGCCTGCGGTACCGCCACCGATTACCAGAATGTGGTGTGGTTCAATACCGGCAACGGCAGTTTCTCCGGCCCCCCTGGTTACTGGGAGTCGGGCGATGGCGGAGATACTACCTGCGTCGCCTGGGTGGACTACGATCTGGATGGTGATCTTGATCTTTCCGCCGCCAAGTACGATGGTCCCAATGTCATCTATCGCAACGTATCAGGCACCTTGTCCCAGTCGCCATTCTGGACGTCCACCGAAAGCCAGGCAACCAATGCCATCGCCTGGGGGCTCATCAACGACGATGCCTACCCCGATATGGTCTGCGCCAACTACGGGCAGCCGGATACCATCTACCTGTCAACCGGCACCGGTCCCGTGAGCACCACCTCCATTCAGCTTACCAGCACATCGCGCACATCCGTGGCGGTGGCCATAGGCGATGTCGAGCCGGATGGGGACATGGATATTGTCATCGGCACCGATCTCAATAATCCCAACAGCCTCTTTCTTAATCCAGGCAACGGTTTCAGCGGACCGGTATCCCCGAGCTGGAGTTTCAGCAAGACCTACAAGACTGCCTCGGTCATCTTCGCCGATCTCGATCATGACGGCGATCTGGAGCTGGCGTTTATCAACAATAACTATTATGCGCAGATCTTCGATTATTCCGATGGGTATGCCACTACCGCCGACTGGCAAAGCATTGGGTCGGTCTGGGCGAACTGCGGCGCCTTCGGCGATCTGGAGGCGGACGGGGATCTGGATCTCGCCGTTGGTATCTATGGCAACCGGTCCGGCATTCTCTTCAATGATATTCCCATAATGCAGGAATCGCTGACGTGGCAGTCTGTGAAGCACAACAACACAAATGACCTCGCCATCGGCGATATCAACAATGACGGCTTCTGGGATGCCGCTTTCGCCAACCGGGTCATAAGCACCGTCACCGATCAGGGCTTGACCACCTACCTGAACAACGCCGGTGTGCTGCCGGGTAGTCCTTCCTGGAGTTCGAGCGCCAACCTGCAATACCATTTCACCGCGCTGGCGCTGCTGGATTTCGTTCAGGATGGATTCCCGGAACTCATCGCCGCCAGCAATGGCAATCCCATGCTGCGATTCAATAACAACCTTGGTTTTTATTTCGCCACTCCCGACTGGACCGCGGGTGAAAGCTATTCAACCAGGCGGATAGAAGCCATCGACATCGACCTCGACAGTTACCCGGATATCGTTCTGGCCAATGACAATGAACCATTGGCAGCTTTCCTGTCCAATCCGGAGCAACCGGGCTCCATGCCATCCAACGCCGGCTGGTTTTCCCTGGATGATATAGCAGCCTGGGATCTTGCCATGGCTGATGTGGACAATGACGGAGATCCGGATCTTGCCGTGGCCGCCGGTTTTCCCGCCGCCCCCCGCCAGGATGGCGACCCGCGGCTGGTCACTCCCGGTGCTGACCTGGTTTTTTTCAACGAAGATAAGCAATTGTCCATTACCCCGGGGTGGTCTTCCACCGATACCGACGAGGGCCGCGCGGTGGCCTGGGGAGATGTAGACGGAGATGGCTATGTCGACCTGTTGTGCGCATCCAGTGAAGGAACCCTCGATTTATACCTGAACAACGGGGGAACACTTCCCGGGACGCCTGACTGGACCTATGAGGATATCGGCGTACAGTTCACCGACGTCCTGTTTTTCGATCCCGATGGCGATGGAGACATGGATCTGTTGGCAGGAGCCTACCAATCACCCAGCCTGATCTTCCGGAACATCGATGGAGACCTGGGCGACGGTCCGGTCTGGCAACCCCCCCAAGCGAATCTCAAGACCACTTGCGTGGCGTATGCGGATGTCGATGCCGACGGTGATTCGGAAGTGATTCTCGGCAACTATGATCAGCCCAACATGTTGTTCGACAATAGTCGTACTCCTTCCGGTTCGCTGCCCAACACACCGACCCTGATAGTGGTGGAGCCGCCGGCCGGCTATACTACCGGCGATGCTGAATTGAACTTTGTATTGACTGACATGGAATCGGATCCCTGCTCCATCACCGTGCTGTATTCCACCACTGGGGGAGGATCGTGGACCCAGGCGACGCCGGCCTTCGGGCAGGTTACCGATGATCTGGCCACCTCGCCCACCGGCGTTCTGCACCAGTTCATCTGGGCCGCGGACACCGACATGGTGGACAGTGAGACGGTGGTGGTAAGGGTGGTGGCACATTCCCTGCCCGCGCATTGGGGAAAGGTGTTGTATCCCGCCCAGACAGCGACAACCAGGCCGTTCCGTGTGGAAAGTTCACCCCGGGTACGGTTGCTTGTGCCCGTGGATGACAGCGCCGACGGATTGGATATCGACATCAGGTTCCACGTGACCGAGGATATCCCAACTGGCGGTGTCGAGATCACCTTCGACTGGGTCGGTGGCGTCGCGGACGTGGACCACAGCTTCACCGCGCTCCTGTCACCCGCTCCCGCCGGTATCTATGAAACAGTGGTGAGCGCCACCGATCTGAATGATGACGGCTCATTCACGACTGATGACCACCTGATGCACGGCGCCGTGTATGATGTCTTCATCGAAGTGACGGACAGCACGGGAAACAGTGGTGCGGATGATAACCATGACTTTCACTTCGATGGTGAAAGACCGGAATCCCAGGTCACTGAACCGAGCGAAGGCGAACCGTTCGCGACCCGGGAGGTGACCATTTCCGGAACGGCGCAGGACGATGTCAGCGGCTCCGGATTGAATCGCGTGATGGTTACCGTCAACGGCACACCCTACCAGGCGGCGGGTACGACGCAGTGGACCTATGCCTGGACGGCTCCCACCGACGGTATCTTCACTGCCGTAAGCCTGGCGGTGGATAATGCGGGTAACATCGAGGAGGAAGGCGATACCGTGAGTTTCCTGGTGGATACCACCAATCCGCTGGTGACAGTGAACCAGCCGGTGGAGGAGGAGTGTATCACCGGAATGTCATATCTGATCAGTGGTACTGCCACCGATCCCGGCGGTACCGCCGCATCCGGCGTGATTGGCGTCGAAGTTGACGTAGGTGATGGATGGGAAGCCGCCGGTGGTACTACGAACTGGACGTTCCAGCACGACTTCCCGGAAAGCGGGATCGTGTCGTTCCAGGCACGGGCATTGGATCTGGCCGGTAACCAGGGTGAACCTGTCTCCCGTTCGGTGCTGGTTGATCGAGGCGCTCCCGAGGTACATATAACTGACCCGGAAGAGGGACGAATCGTGTCCGGTTTACCTCTGGTGATCAGGGGATATGCGATCGATGCGTTGAGCGGTGCGGTGGCTGTGCAGGTCAAGCTGGATGGCAATGATTGGATCGCAGCCCAGGAATTCAATGTCGGCAACGGCAACTGGCAGCACAGCATCGACCAGGTCGAACAGGGCACTCACCAGATACTGGCGCGAGCCGTCGATGCATGCGGGCTCATGACCGCTGAAGAGGACTACGCCGGAGTCGGTTTCACTGTCGATTCACAGCCGCCGAGGATTATCGTCGGCGGGTACTACTTCACCAATCTTGCCACTGACGAGACCGGAACGATTAGCGTGATTGCTTTTGTTGACAGAACCCTGGATCCGGACATCGAATCGGTGGAGATGCTGTTTGGCGGCGAACCGGTTGGACTGGAGCTGCTGGATGACGGTACGGCGGGTGACTGGGCGGCTGAGGATGGCCTGTTCACTCTCGAGCTGTCAGGTTTGGAATGCCTGCCGCCGATGCAGTTCGGGATCGAGTTGCAGGCGGTGGATGCGGCTGGCAACAGCAGTTCAGTCTGGCCCTATCTGCACAGCGCTGGGGCCGCCGCGGACACCGGCAATCAACCGGATGCGGTTCTGCCCGGGGTGATGGACATCCTGGCCGCAAGCCAACGCGCCCGGTCCGCGCCCGCGCAGTCACGACCGTTTGTGCTGGCGGCTGGATACGCCGAAACCATGGTCAGCGCGGTCGGCGGCGGCACCGTGGTCATCTGGGTGATCGCC
>JAFGDC010000373.1 GCA_016932295.1 candidate division CSSED10-310 bacterium | reverse complement strand
TGGAATGAGTGTCATTCGAATGATTGCCGTCCTGGCAGAAGGCTGGGGGCGAGCCGTCCGGGACCGCCCGTATCCCGGAGGGCAGGCGCCCAAGATCCGGTGCGCGCACCGGGCGCATCCCGCGACTCTCGTGTGCCTGCAAGGCCGGCGCCCTGCCGGCCGGCGGGGGAGGGCCCACGCGGAGGGTGAGCCATGCCCGGTAGAACCCGCATTAAACGTTGCATGTCAATGTGTTGCGTCTGCTCCGGCGCACCGCTGCCGGACCGGACAGCACCTGCAATCCCCCCCTGCATCACAGGCCGCCCTCCCTCCTTTAATTCTGTTGTTCATGCGTTCGCGCCGTTGCCCAACTCCCATTGAATCCCGTCATGATTCTCATCTCCAGGAACTGGCGGACGCCAGGCGACCTGATCCGTCCAACCTGACACCAATACCGTGAAGCATCACTTCTTGCACTGCTGCTGTTTACTTTCCTTGTGATATCCTGCATGGCAATCGATTATGGAGAACAGTAGTCGATTCCGGGTACGACCCCATATGAAAACACTTTTTAACATCACCGCAACGCATTGACTGCCAATGAATCAAAGCGAAGATTACAAGATTCCTGGTACGACCCCGGGGAGACACGCCGGTTCGTCCTATACATACTATTAGCCGCTTGCTACACTCCCCTCATCCTTGAAGGTGCAACCAACATAGTCCTGCGGCGGAAGGAAAGAAACCATGAAGGAAGTGGTATGCTTTTGTTTGGTTATCGTGTGTATGTTTGTTCCGTTCGGCGCCGGTGCGATGGTCCATCATGTGCCGGGTGAATACTCAACCATCCAAGAGGCGATCTGGGCCGCGGCCAGTTCGGGGGACACCGTGCTGGTGGCGGACGGGACCTATAGCGGCCCGAACAACAGGGACATCCAGTTCAACGGCAAGAGTCTGACGGTGCGATCGGAGAACGGGCCGGAGAATTGCGTGATCGACTGCGAAGGCACGGCGGTTTCCCTCCATCGCGGTTTTTATTTTTCCATGGAAGGACCGGCTTCGGTGCTGGACGGATTCACCATCAGGAACGGTTACGTTGACAATGATCGTCCCGGAACGATGGACAACGGCGGCGGCATACTCTGCTTATACGCATCACCGACGATCCGGAACTGCATCGTCACGGCCTGCACAGTGACCGGCGCCACCAGTTGCGGCGGCGGTATCTGTTACCATCACGCCGAGTACCCGGTGCTGGAATCCTGCCGCATCACTGATAACCAAGCGGATTTTGGCGGGGGAGTCGCTTTTTGCAGTGCGAATCGAGCTACGGATACCGGGTCTTGACCGATTGCGAGGTTAGCAGCAACCAATCCAGCGACGGCATGAACGGCCGCGGCGGTGGTTTATACTGTGACGCAAGCAACATCGAGATATCCTGCTGCAGGATAACAGGCAACCTCTGCCTGAATTCCGGAGCGGGACTGCAATGTATCAATGGAGACACTTCGCGCATCATCAACTGCTTCATCTATGGCAACGGCCCAGGTGACGGCGGCGGGATCGCCTGCCATGCCGGCGCCTGCCCCGAGATAGGCAACTGCACCTTCGACCAGAACGACGCGACCACGGGGTTCGGCGGCGCCATCTACGCGGACCAGTCCAGTTCGCCGGTCATCACGAATTGCATCATGTGGTTCAATTACATCGAGGAGATCTTCGCCGCTCCTGGGTCCGGCCTCACCGTCACCTTTTCGGATGTCATGGGCGGTTGGCCCGGCGCCGGCATCATCGATGAAGATCCACTGTACGAGGGGATCATGACCCTCGAATACTACCTGAGCCAGACGGCGGCCGGCCAGGCGGAGGACAGCCCCTGCGTCGATGCAGGCTCCACGGCCGCCGCCGACGTCTGCTTCACGGCATCCGATGGGAGCCTGGTTTGTCTTGACCAGTACACCACCCGAACGGATGGAGTTCCCGATCAGGGCACCGTGGACATGGGGTACCACCAGGTTTCCAATGTACCGCCGCCCGTTCCCGCAACCGGGTATTTCGGCTTGGCGCTCATGGCGCTTCTGTTGTCCTGCCTGATCTCGCTATGGCTGCCGCGCATGCGCTCAGAAGGAAAAGTATAATTTTCGAGGTACGACCCCGGAGACGATCCCGGAGAATGCACCGAGCTGCACCGGGCCGCACTTGTCATCCGTTTACGACCGGCGGATTTTTTTCGCTCCGAGCAGCAGCATCCCGAGGCATGCCGCAAGGATGGTGAGCCCGGCCGGTCCTGTGGCAGGCACGATAGGCGTGGTCGGCGTGGCGGTGATGGTGGGGGTGGCGCTGGGCAACGCGGTGGGAGTTTCCGTGGGAATGTCAGTGGGTGTCTCGGTAGGGGTTTCAGTGGGTGTCTCGGTAGGGGTTTCAGTGGGTGTTTCAGTAGGGGTTTCAGTAGGGGTGGCGGAGGGCAGCGGCGTCTCCGTGGGGACTTCCGTGGGCGTGGCCGCGACTTCCTGCCATTTCAGGATGGGGAACCCCGTCCCGTCGTTCTGTGTGCTCCATACGTTCACGAAATCCCATACGTTCATGGGCGGATTGGTGGAGGTATAGAAGTAGTTGATATTACCTGTGATGGCGGTGCAGTCGTTGTCGCCGGTTCCATGGCAACTGTCCGGATTGCCGGCATGATTGAACCAGTAGCCGTTCACGATGGCGCTGGTGTTCCCTACGTATCCCACCAGTCCGCCGGTGTAGCCGGTTCCTGAGACGCTGCCCGTCGCGAAGGAATTATAGAACATGCAGACGCCGCCCATCTGGTCGCCGACGCCGGCAAGGCCGCCGGCGCTGTTCTGGGTGCCGGTGATGGTGCCGGTGGCGTAACAGTTGCGCACCACCGATTCGCCTATGTAGTCGGCGTTGTAACCGACCAGGCCGCCCACCGCGCCCCAGTTCACCGTCAGGGTCGTGACATCGGCCAGGGAGTAGCAGTTCTCGATGGTGCTGCCCGGCGAGTCGCCGTTGTACCCGATCAGGCCGCCGAGTCCGTAGTCGCTGCCGTACACGTTGCCGGTGCAGAAGCAGGCGCCGGTGTAGCTGCCGCGATGCCATCCCACCAGGGCGCCAACGAATTCATCGCCCGTGATGTCGACATTGGTCAGCCCCACGTTCATGATGGTGGCGTTCTGGGTCGTGCCGAACAGCCCCACGAATTGGGAACCGGGTAGATCGATGAACAGGCCGTCGATGATGTGCCCGGCGCCGTCGAAGGTGCCGGCGAAATCACTGACGGGAGTGAAACCGGGGCTTGTCTGGAAATCCGCGAATCCTGGCGTGGTCGAATCCAGATCGTTCGCCAGGATGTACTCGCCGCTCAGATCGTTTTGCATGTTCTGCAGGCCGTTCCAGTCGGTGATGTAATAGATCGTCCGTGCAGCGCCTGACCCGTCCTTCGCCGGGGTCAGCGGCCGCGGCCGGGCGGCCTGGTCCTGGTAAGGGCTGAGGCCGGATTTCACGGTTTCGTTCCGGGTCACTGCGGCACCGACTTGTTCTGCCGCGCCGGCAAGGCACAGGGCCATGATCAGAATGAAAATCGATGAGCTGAATCGTGTGCTGGTGAGTGCTTTCATATGAGTTTTCCTTTCCGTGATTACTCCGCAGGCGGTGATGCCGGCACCGCAGATCCGCGCCGTTGGTGATGCCCAATCCGCATTCACGCGCCCTGCGGATCGCAGGGTTGACGTACCTGAATTGTTATCGGGGAAGTCAAATGATAGTGCCCGGGCACGTTCCTGTCAATCATCTGATCGGGACGCCACGCCACTCATTCATTCTTGCACGACCTCCGGGGCGATCACGGCGGGCCACTGACATGCATGGGCGTCGTGCCGGTTCCTGTCGAAATGGCGGCCGCTATTCCCGCCAGCCGAACCGGATGGCATCCCATTCCCCAAGCAGTGCGCTGCGATCGCTTGTCAGCAGCGCGCCATAGAACCAGATGCCGTCCGCGTCTCCCACGCCGCCTGGCCAATTGAACCGCAGCAGCCGGTACACGCTTTCCCCTGTGTGGACTGCCACCGTTTCCCAGGTGAATCCGGCGGTCCAGCCGGGGTACCAGTAATACTCTCCGAACACGTCCATGACCACAGCCAAGGGTTGTCCCGCAAGCGGTTCAACACCGCCGATGACCGCTTCCAGCAGGAACAGGTCGCCGGCGGCAAACCATCTCGCCGGCAGATACAGTTCCACCCACTGCGCCTCCACATGGGGCGGCGTGTGGTGGAAACCGAGATCGGTGGCGCCCCGGTCACGATCCATGCCCGCTACCAGTCGTTCCAGCCGGACGGTGATGTCCCCGGTGCGGACGATGACCTCGTCGGCCGGTTCCGGCCCGGCATCGAGGCACGGGCTGCGGCCTGCCGGCGGGTCGTCGCGCAGCACGGTTTCGCAATCGGGGAGATCGATGAAAAGCGGATCCGCCGCCAGGTTCGCCATTCCGGGCCAGCCGTCTTCTATATCCGAATAGCTGATTTCCATGTCGGCGCCTTCCACGCTGATCTGATCCGGTTCATTGAAATACGCGATGCAGCCGGACAGCAGGGCGGTGACGGCCCATCGGCAGGAGATGGCGCCTCCTTCCATACCGGCGTTGTTGGCGAGCAGGGAGCAGTATCTCAGGACCGGATTGGAGTAATCCATGAACTGCACCGCCCCGCCGGTGCCGCCGGCCTGGTTGCAGCTCAACAGGCAGTTCATCAGTGCCGGTGAGGAATAATGGCAATCGATGGCGCCGCCCGTTTCCAACGCCTCGTTATACTTGAATTTGCAGCTCAGCAGGAGCGGATCTGAATAGCAGCAGGAGAGTGCTCCTCCGTATGCGGCCCGGCAGTCCTGGAAGAGGCAGCCCACGATGTTCGGGCTGGAGTGCTTCAGGACCATGCCGCCACCCTCCGTGCAGTCGCCGTTGATGAGCTGAATATTCGAGATGGTAAGATCATCGTCCCAGAAACCGTAGAAGCACGATCCATTGTGTTCGGCATCGATGACGATGGTTGGATCGCGACTGATCAGCGGCTCACCCGCAATGGAGACGTGGCTCACCAGGGGCAGCGGCGCCTGGTTGCCGACGGCGAACCGGTTGTCCGCCGGCGATCCGCTCATCAGGTGGATGGTCACCGGGTTGTCGGCCGTGCCCAGCACATTCCTCATGGCATACAGGATGGATTGCCATGGCTGGTTGGCGCTGAGCCCTGTGTTGTTGTCGTCACCGGTTGGCGATACCCAGACGTCCTGCGTGACGAATTGCCCCGTTGAGAAGCATTCCGTGGTGTCGAATGCGTCAATGGGCGAGATGTAATAATCCGACAGGAAGTGACCGGCGAAGCTGTTGTATGTGCACCTGACGGGCCAACTGCGCGGACTTTCACAGAAGAGATCGGCGCCCGTCGCCGCGCTGTTGTCCTGGAAATGGTTCCTGTCCTCCACCGTGCCGCCGATATGAGGCAGGGTATCCACGCTGCACGCCACAGCGCCACCCATCTCGGCCGCATTCCCCTCGAACCGGCATCGTGCCAGCCGCGGTTCCGACGAGTCGCCGCAATAGACCGCGCCGCCGAGGCGGGCCCGGTTCGCGCTGAAGACAGTACCGTCCAAACGTGGGACAGCGAATCTCGCACAGAGGATACCACCGGTGAAGGAGGTCTCGTTGCCTTCGATCAGGCAATCGAAAAAGGAAGTATCGGTGCCGTCCAGGTGGGCGATGGCGCCGTAATCAGCGAGATTGTCAAGAATGTCACAGACATGAAATTCGGTGGTGTCGCTGCGGATCGCCGCCACGGCCCCGCCGGTCTCCGCCTGGCTGCGGCTGATCTCGCCGCTCGCGAAGGTCCCCGAACATTGCTTGAGCATCATGCCGCCACCGGTCGCCGCCTGGTTATCGAGCATGGTGCAGTAGGCGAATTCATTGCTTGAACCATTGCCATAGTATGCTCCTCCGGACGATGCGGCAAGGTTGTTTTCAAAGGTGCAGGAGATGAACGAACAGGCATCGTTCATGGTTTGTACGCCGCCGCCGGTCTCCGCCTCGTTGTCATCGAAGGAACAGGTGTCGAACCCGCCCGTGTCGGCTGAACAGTAGGCGCCTCCGCCGTACTGTGCGGTGTTGCCTGTAAAGGAGTTGTTTTGGCAGGTGATGGCGGCCCTGGTGGAGTACAATCCACCGCCGTATATGGCTGTGTTGGCGGTGAAGCCGCAATTCGTGAAATGCCCCGTCGTGCCGGTGTCGCAGTATGCGCCGCCGCCGTTTTCATCCGCCTGGTTGCCGGTGAAGAGGCACGCATCGAAGACACAGTCCGAACCGTACCCGCAGTAGATGCCGCCGCCGTTCAGATCATGACCGCCGGTGATTGTCACGTGGGAAACCGTGAGATTGTGGTCATGGCACGCATGGAACAGGGAACCGCTCGATGCCGCATCCAGGATACTGTCATCCTGGTCGGCACCGCTGATGTCGACATATGGCAGCAGCGGCAGGGGAAACGTCTCGCCGGTGGTGTCCGTCGAATAGGTGCCGGGCGCCAGGTGGACGGTGAGCGGCGCACCCGCGGTGCCGAGGAGCCGCTCCATGGCATGCCGCAGGGTCCGGAAGGGTGCGCCCGGGGTCAGTCCTGTATTCGCATCGTCGCCGGTGGGGGAAATGTACACATCCTGGGTGACGGGAGTGACGGCGCCGGTCGAGCCGGTCGTATCGAACGCCTCCTGGGGGGAAATGTAGTAATCGGAGTCAGGCAATCCGTCGAACTGGTTGTTGGTGCAGGTGATGGTACTGGCTGGTATCGTCGTGCAGAAGAGATCGGCGCCGGCAGGGGCCAGGTTGTCTCCGAAAGTGTTGCCGAATCCCGCCGGGCCGCCGATGACCGGGATTGCATCGCCGGCGGCGGCGATGGCGCCGCCCCTTGCCGCCCTGTTGTCGATGAATGTGCAGCGGGTGATGCGCGGTCCGCTGCCCCCGGCAGCGGCGATGGCGCCGCCCATGACCGCGGTATTGTCCATGAATTCCACCATGTCGAACAGCGGCGTCGAG
>JAFGDC010000372.1 GCA_016932295.1 candidate division CSSED10-310 bacterium | reverse complement strand
TACCCCGTGTGACGCCGGCAGATGGAGCACGTGGCGCCGGCGAAGGGAGCGCGTGGCGCCAGCCGCGCCCTGGTTTGAGCGGCGGGCTCCGCCGCCATTCCCTCCGCGCCGGCGCAATGATTTGTCAGGTTTATACGCACCAATGAAATTAAATGTTTATAAACTTTGTGATGTAATGGAAAATGGAAAAAATGAAATGGAAAAAGGAGAGCGGAAAAGTAGGCAACAAACAAGACCAGTGGCTCGAGGTGCGTTCGGCGCCGCCCCGGCACCAAGGAAGACACATCCTCGTCGACATCGCCGTAAGGCATTGATAAACAACGTTTACCGGTGAAAAGTAGTAGATTCGAGGTACGACCCCAAGTTCACGGCAGACCCTGCGCCGCCGGTGGCACCGCGAACGGATGTCCAGGCATCACCGCACCCGGCAATAAAACACCCGTTCCTTGTTGTCTCCATGGGATGACTTACCCGCCGTGAAGGCATTGTATGGCCGTTCGTGCACGGTGACGCGACCCTTCTCTTTCAGGATTGCCATGATGGCATCGTCTGAAATGGCCGCGTTGGAGCGGTGGTCTCCCCTGGTTTTCATGTTGTTATACGAAAACAAGATATGCCGGCAATCGGCGCTGGCAACGAGATCGGCGAACGCCGCCGCGGCGTGCCTGCCATTGTAGCGGCTCTTGAGCGCCGACCTGTCGAACTTGCGGGCCTTGCCTTCCAGCGGAGGTTTCTCCCATCGCGTGATGTTTTCCAGGACATGATAGGAGTCGCAATACTGCCTGGAATTGTAAGGCGGATCGATGTAGAGGACGTCGCAGGCGGTTTGCCGCAACAGCTCGTTGCCGTCCATGTTACAAGTCACGTTCCCGCTGTTACTTTCAGGATCGGTTTCTGGTACCCTCAACCATAGCCGTCCGGGAATCCGTTTCTGCTCGCGGTAGGCATCGTAGTGACCGACGGTGTTGGCGATCTTGTCCATGGCGTACAGCAGCGAGGTGAGCAACAGGCACCGCTCCTTGCCGGTCAGGTCCAGCATCTCGATTTCCTCGCGCACCGCATCGATCCGCCCGGCGGCCTCGACATTGAAGTAGCGCCCACCGAATTCTCTTGTTACGTAGCCGTCCTCGACCGGCGGCAATGCGTTGAGATGGGCGATCAGGCCGGCGGCGCGGGTTGCATCATATGGTTCCGGGGAAAGGAACGCTCTCAGGCAGACATAGTTGCTGTAGAGAATATCGTTGCTGATGATGCTCACCCGGGGATGGTTGAAATGGTGCCCGACCGCGCCGGTGCCGGCGAAGACATCGCAGAAGGACTGGTATGAGGGAACGTGGCGTTGCATTACCCGAGCGATCAGTCCAAGCACGCCGGTCTTGTTGCCCAGGTAGCGGCGCTGGCTGATCAGCAGTGGTGTTTGGTCATTTACCGGACGGGCCATACGATGCCTCCCATGATAGTGTCAACTCAGTACCACAAGCACGGGAGCGGGGCAAGGACGGCGTACCCGATGAATGATCACTGGCCGCCCCATATGGTCCTGCCGTTTCATGATGCTGCACCCCTGTTTGCCCGTTTTTCGAGATTGGGTTACCATGACGACACCTTTTTGAACCGCGAACGAGATGGAGTGATTCGACATGAGCATGATCGATCCCGCGTTACCGCTGATTGACCTGCACCGGCACCTGGACGGCAATGTCAGACTGACCACGATTCTGGACCTTGGCCGCAGGTTCGGCCTGCCGTTACCCTGTGACGACGTGGAGGGGTTGCGGCCGCATGTCCAGGTGCAGGATCCGCAGCCTGGCGTAATGGCGTTCATAGACAAGTTCGAGTGGATGATGCGCGTCCTGGTGGATTACGATGCCTGCCGGCGTGTTGCGTACGAGAATGTCGAGGACGCAATGCGGGAAGGATTGGATTACGTGGAATTGCGTTTCAGCCCATGGTTCATGGCGGAACGCAACCAACTGGATCCGGTGGGAGTGGTGGAGGCGGTGGTTGACGGCATAGCGGCAGGAGCCAGGGAATTTCACATCAAGGTCAAGCTGATCGGCATCCTGAGCCGGACCTACGGCACCGATACGGCTCTGCGCGAACTGGAGGCATTGCTGCGGTATCGTGATCACCTGGTGGGACTGGATCTGGCAGGCGACGAATTGCGGAAGCCGGGTGCCTTGTTCACCGATCATTTTAAACGCGCCCGGGAGGCTGGGTGGCATATCACGGTACATGCCGGGGAAGCCTCGGGTCCCGAGAGTATCTGGCAGGCAGTGGAAGAACTGGGCGCCGAGCGGATCGGGCACGGTGTACGGGCGGTGGAGGACGAGCGGCTGCTGGATTTCCTGGCGGAATCGGGCACGGGCATAGAATCGAATCTGACCAGCAACGTGCAAACCAAGACGGTCGAGAGTTACCTGTCACATCCCTTGAAGATGTTCATCACCAGGGGCTTGAGCGCCAGTATCAATACCGATGATCCTGGTGTCAGCAATATCGACATCGTGCATGAATACGAGGTGGCGGCACTCGCGGCGGGACTGTCGCCGGAGTTGGTCAGGATCGCCCAGTGGAACGCTCTTCAGACCGCCTTTCTGACCGATGCCGAGCGGCGGGATCTGTTGGATGCGAAGAGCGAACGGTTCAGGCGGGAAACCTGCTGCTCATGACCGCTGGGGAATTAATTTGGTTGATCTCAACAGGATGGTTCGGAACTGTATTGTCATGTTGACAACGACTCTGTCGGGGAGTGTCGCAGAACCTCCCGCGGGTTTGATCCTTCGTCTTCTATGTGACGGCGTTCACCAGTCAGCCAATCTCAATTCCTCCAGGACAACGAATCCGGGCGGCGGAAGGTGTCACATTAGGTTGCTAGTGTCAACTTTTATTGAGTACAAGGGAATGGCCACGAATCTAAGACAAGGTCCCCCCTAAAGGGCCCCTCCCCCGCCCTCGGTCGAAAACGGGCTACCAAACCCTCCCCGGGCAGTCCTCACCCCGGTCTATTTCCGGCCGCCGCCGGCCGCTGTCACGGGATGTGCCCCCTTCAGACCGAAAGCCATGACTGACTGTGCCGCGCCACAAGTGTCACCATGGGTAATGCCATCCGCGTGCCCATGGGCTGGAAGCCTGGATAATCTGCATAAGGCCTTTGTTTCATTGACAATTTTGCAGATGAGCAAAGGCTCGGCCGGAGACAGGGACCTGAGTTGTAAACCCGGGCATTGACAACCAAAGCCGCGCCGAATCATGTTCGAGACATTCCGGTACATAAATCCAGGCCTCTTTGTGAAGTGTCAACCAGGTGTCAAGCTGCCCTGACGGTCACAACTATGAACAAAGCACTGGGATCTTCGGAATCGACGGAGTCAATGTCAACAGCCGGTCATCGATCCGGTTTGCCAGCCCCTGACCGAACGCAACCGGTCCCTCGTGAAGGCGGTGGATGCGGGGCGGGCCCCGGACTGCCTGCTTAAGTCGGCATCCCCTTTCAGCTTCAGGGCATTGATTGAAGATGCCGAGTGAACTCGGCGGTCCGTGAGAGCCCGCCGTCCATTCGGC
>JAFGDC010000371.1 GCA_016932295.1 candidate division CSSED10-310 bacterium | reverse complement strand
TGGTATAATGGAGCGGAGAGGCGGCAAAGACCATGCCGGCAATCAAGGCGGCGCATCCGCCGTAGAGCCGCAGGGCTGCCAGGAAGAGGAGGCAGGTGCAGAGCAGATATGCCAGCAGGCTGTCGAGGTGATAGCCAGCGGCGTTGGCGCCCCATAGCATGAATTCCAGTCTGAGCAGCAGGGCGGGAATAGGACGGAAGTATTTCATCTTCACTGAATCGGTGCTCCACCAGCCTTGCCAGCCGTTGTACAGACCGGGTTCAGCCAGGATATAACCCGAAGCGAGCACCGCACCCAGGGAACTGATCCGGGGATCGACCCGGTGCAGAAGGAAGTAGTCGTCGAAGAGCAGGGGATCGTTCAGGGCGAATAGCTTGGTGGCCATAACGACAAGGATGGGCGCGAGGACGGCCGCTCCGGCTGGGATGCGGCGGCGGGGTCTTCCGCCGTCTCCGGTTCTTCTGTCATCGGTGGTGACCAGCATTACTTTTATGATTCCATTATGGCCGACATGGTGCAAGTGTAGACCATTTCAGTCGTGATGTGTAGACCGCGCAGGCCGGATCCGTACCTTGAATGGTGCGCCGTGCTCCGGTTGCGTCGGCGGCCTCGCCGCCAAGCTCACTAATGGGGATTGGGGATTATCAGGGGGCAATGTATCTGTTCGGGGTTGTACTGCGTCATCCTGCTGAGAAAGCCTCTTGTCAGCAGTGCTACGTTGTAGCATGTCGGCATCTCCCTTCCCACTTGTACTGAATGCGTTCCGGCGGATTACCGGAGTGAGAACTCCCAGGTGGACAGGTTGGAGATCATGGTGTCGATGGTGAGTTCACCATCTTCGAACATGGCGGCGTGGAAGAACAGCGGACCGACGGGATCCACCGGCGGCATGGTGAAGGGATCGAGCACTTCGATGGTGTCCTGGTAAGCGCCGGGAATGAACAGGTCGCCGTGGTCGAGGCCCAGATCGATGGCATTCCATGACGGATAGGCGAAGTAGGAGCCGAAAACATCCAGCAGGACGTACAGATCGACCTGGCTGGTATCTCCCGAATTGGAGAAGTCCAGGTTCAGCCAGCACTGGTCGCCGTCGGAGATGCTGTGTGACGGCATTTCCAGCGTGATGGAGATGCCCTGGTACGCATGCCATCGGGCGGATGCAATGTGTTCACCGACAGGAGAATCGTCCAGGTAACGCGCGTACACCGGATCATTGTCAGCCACATGAATCAGATTCTCCATGTCGTCCGAAGCGGCGTCGGTGAATCCCACGTGCGGATACACCGATTGAAACGTGTCACTGGACAGGGATGTTTCATACAGCGTGACGGAAATACCTGACGGGTATGGATCAGACTGGCTCCAGACCCACACGTCGATCTGTTCCTGTAGTCCCGGATCGCCGTCCAGATTGCCATCCACAACGGTCAATCTGCCATGGGCGTCAAGACCGAAATACTCGGCCGCATCCCAGTTGATCTCCCCTTCGTCCCCTCCGGGCGTGGTTACGGGCGTTGGGGTCGGCGTGGCGGTGGCACCCGGGATCGTCGGGCTCGGTGTCGGTGTCGCCGTGGCCCCGCCGTAGTTCGTTTCCACTCCCAGCCGCAGTATCCAATCGCCCTGCAGCCCTAGGGATTCGGCCCAGACCCACGTGCCGATGTCGAGTTTTATCAGATTGCGGTGCGGAGTGATGGTGCCGTCGGCATCGCGGCAGAAGCTCGGTGGCGGCGCGCCGGTGAATTCGAAGCCCACCCGGATGCTGCCGCTGCTGACAATGATGTTGTGGCCGGCGATATCCACGTCCTGCCAGTTGGTGCTGGCGGTGAGGGTGCGGGTTTCTTCCAGCAGCAGCGCGCCGGGCTGGGTGGTGCCGCTGTCCTCCCAGACGCGCAGGACGAAGTCGCGGGAAGCGCTGCCGCCGGCGCCGTCCTGAACCAGAATGCGGACCGTCGACAGTTTCACCGGGTAATCGCCCATGAACGGTGTGTAGGTGGCCGCACATATCTCAGTGGCGACGAACCCCATCTGGTAATACGCCATGCCGCCCATGCTGAAACCGTCATTCTGCAGCCACTTGAATTCGGCGGCGGCCGGCGCCGTCATGGCTGCCAGGATCAACAGTCCGGCAGTAAATGATTTGCTCATCACACGCTCCTTCATTCAACGACGTTGCGGGATAAGGGTGTCTTTCGAGGATGCATACGTTATCAGGTCTGCACCCTGGAGCAGCGCCGCGTGCCATGTGAGGTGCAGCGGTTCCGGCAGGGCGGGCAGTTCCAGGGCGAGGAGTGGTATCGAAACCGAAAAATCCGGTGGCAGGGGCAGCTCGAACCAGTTCGTGGCGGATGTGAAGGCGGGGTACGCCGGTTCGGCTGACAGAAACAGGTACTCTCCATACAGTTCCAGAACAACATACAACTGGGTTGTCATGTTTCCGCCGGAATGTTCGATATCAAGGTTCAGGTTGAGGATGTCGCCGCCGCCATGCATGGGCCGGTCGCTCCAGATGGACAGGGAGTCGCCGCGGCGGACCCCGTTGATCGAGACCGTGAACCCCCGCGGATTGTCTTCGTTGCCGTCGGGATCGAATTCAGGATTGGACAGGTTGAGCACCGCCAGGACGGTTTCTTCATTACGGGCAAGGGTTTCAGGTCCGACCAGAAGAAGGCCGCGGCCGGCGGTGACGGTCATGGACCGGGCAAGATAGGTGGGTCCCGCGGTGCGCTGGATGAGTGTCACTTCCCAGCCCACCGCCGGATCACCGTCGAACTCGATCGCCAGCCAGTCATCTCCGGGCTGGCCGAGCAGGCGCCAGAAACTGTAACCGAAATCGGCGGGTGGCTCCACCGGTCCGCCCAGGTAAGGCAGGCTGGCTGCATCCACCTCGGTGTCGATCGCCACCAGGGCGCCGTCCGGCCAGGCGCCGCCGTCGTGAAAATGACGCCCGTCGTCGCGGCCGGCGCAGGCGTAGCGCCAGATGCCGTACTCGCGCAACGCATCCGCCATCGTGTCACGACCCCGGGTCTCTCGGGGGATGAGATCCCGCAGCACATCCATGTAGTCCGGCTCGTTGAACTGTTCGTTCTGCGCGCATTCCTCCCACCAGCGGGCGATGATCGAACCATCCCGGCCGGAATAGTACTCGCTCAGAAAATGCAGCAGCATACACTCCCCGTATTGATATGTCGTGTCCGTGCTGAACTTGTGGATCGCCCAGTGGGGATGGCGCTGGTATGCACGCAGGAAGAAGAAGTAGGCGTTTTCATCGTCGTAGACGCGATCCATCACCCAGGTGGCGGTGTTCTCCTTGAATGTCATGTGTTCCCAGTAATCAACCGCATTCTGGCAACAATGATTGAACTCGTGCGTGGCGGAACCCCGCAGGTTGGCCTGAGTGAGGGCGGAGGAGAGGACGATGAAGCTGGCGGCATCTGCTTCCGGAGTCTCATCGATGTAACTCGAGAACGCGGCGAAGCCGCCGATGCCTGCCGGCAGGTCCTGGATATAGACATCGAGATCGTTGCTGCCGCCTTCTCCATAGTCCGCCGGCGGCGCTCTGAATCCCAAGCCGTCCACCTGGACCTCCCAGGAGTACTCCATGATACCCAGGATTTCCAGGGCCATGCCGGAGTATGCGACATCGGGATAGTGACTGCGGATTGGATAACATGACGACTGATGGTAGCCGATGCTTTCCGGCCGGCTGCGCAACGCTGCCGCGGCGAAGGCTTCCTGGGCGGCTGTCAGGTTGCCGAGATCCCTGTGATACCGTTCAATCACCCCGGTGGCCGACACCACCGAAGCGGCTGGATCCCACGTTGTTCCGGCTCCCTGGGTGAAATTCGGCCGGATGAGACAGATGACCGCCAGGCAAAGGCTCACTGGCCAGCCCGATCGTTCGGATAGTCTTGCGCAGATGGATTTCCTTGCCATGGCTCCCCTCGACCATTGTGATGTGCTTCGTATTTTTTACTTCCAATCAGCGCCCGATGCAAATCGTTCCGGAACCAAACGGTGACCTGCGCGACCAGTCAGTGGTGGAGAGACTCTCCGGGTGCCATGGCTACCGCCGGCGGCGATGCCCTGTAACCAACCATGCTCAACCGGTTAGATCGAACCATCATGCGGATGCTGGACAACTTCGAATGAACAGGATACTCAATCTGCATGCGGAACACGCGGGTGGATGCCGGCGTAAGACATGAGAGGAGGTCGCTCCATGGCGTTACGATGTCCCTGGTGTCGTGCGTACCGGGTGGGCAAGGCGCTACACTGCAATGTGTGTGGCCTGTCGCTGCCATTTCCGCCGGGAGATGATCCCGGCCCGCCCCCCCCGCCGCCTCCCAGGGAAATCCCGAGAGCGTTCAGGCGACGCAGCGAGTTTCGTCTCAATACCGCCTGGAGGGGGTTGCCGTTCACACTCCCCTTTCTGCTGTTCTTCGGCGGTCTGGCCATGGCCACCGGGCATTGGAGTATCGCCATACTTGGTTTCCTGCCCCTCCTCCAGCAGTCGTACAATGTCTGGAGAGGTCATCGTGATCTGCAGAAAGAGTATTACGGCGTGCTGGCCGATGGCGCTTCGGCGGTGGCCACCATTGAATCCATGAAGTCGTTCGCGGATGAATACAGGGAGACGAACACGCTGGATATCTGCCTGCCGGGCTGGGCCAAGCGGGTCCGGGTACCGACTGGCTATGTTTTCGGGGGAGAAAATATAATTGTCTGTTATTCGTTCACCGCACGTGGTGCGACACATTTCAGTCAGTGGGGGATGAAACCAGAAACGGCACTGGGCTTGCAGCCGGGTCACAGGATCCATGTGGTTTACGATCCCATGGCGCCGGATCACAATACCCCATTCCCGCCGCGGGAATGAGGGGCGATCGCCCGGGTGATGATGTGTCGGCGGCCACATCTTTACCATGGAACAAAAAAACCGGCGCTGGTCGCGCCGGTCCTGGTAAGGGTGGGTAGAGGGACTTGAACCCTCAGCCTCCAGATCCACAGTCTGGCGCTCTAACCAATTGAGCTATACCCACCATTGAAGGCCGCTGTATTGTGCGGATGCAGCCTGGAGATGTCAAGCGAAAAGTCGATAGTCATGACGTGGCGCCGCGTGGTGAGGCGGGTCATGACCGGTCGGGGATGGTGCGAAGGGAACGAAGCATCGACGAACCGCCGGTGCGGCAGGAGGCCAACAGCCTGTTGAATGGATCGTTTCGATACGGACAGTTGGCGCATTCCGGCACCGGCTGGTGTTCGGCGAGTGCCCGGCGAATGGCCATGGCGGCTTCGCCCATCCAGAATGGCATAAGTTCCGATACATCCCGAAAGGGGGTTTTGAGCAGCCCGCCGCGACAGATGCTGTATGAACCATCCGAGGACAGGACGAGCATCAACAGCGGTTCAATACAGAACGGTCCTGGACCTGACTGATCAGATACCGTGTCATCTCCTGGGCCGCCAACCTGACGTGACGAACCGGAGGCCCTGGATGCATGATTTATGATGGTGACATGGGGAAGGGGACTGCTGAAAGTTCTTTTGTAATCCTCCACGCTCCGAAGCATGGTACGCAACCCGCCCCATTGCGCCTGGTCATGGGCGGGGGGATCGGGAGCCAGTATCAGTTCATCCCATCTCGTGATTACCATTCTTTCGAGATCCCGTGGGAGCCATGTGAAAGTATTGGTGCGGATGGTGGCGATGCAGTCATCTGATTTCACGTTATCCATAAGGATGCGAAGTCGATCGAAGGGCGTGGTATCCAGCAGGTTCACCCGGCACCAGATTATGCCTTCTTTGTAGAGTATGTGTTGGATCCTGCTGAGCTGTTCCCGGAAATAGCGCAGAGGACGGGGCAGGGATTGTTCGGCCCGGTCGTCCGGTGGCGGTTCATGGGATCCGGCGCACCATTCCAGTTGAAGGATGGTCGGCGGACTGGAAAGGCCTTCGAGCCATCCTTCGATGCGTGAACGCAGCAGGGTGGCGACCCAGTAGTGGGGAAAAAGCAAGGTGTCTTCAAGCACCTGCGTTCCCAGATGTTGGATAGGAGGCTCGATAATGGGGTCGCTCATTGCCTGTGCACCATCCTGTCGGCCGGCGTGATTGAAATAGGTGGCTCGCTTTCTGCCGCCGTGTGTTGCGTCGGAAGACGGGTTTCATTTTCTGCGAGGGCTTTCCGGATACCCTCGTTGTCATCCAGGATCGGCGCGCAACAGTGCTGACACGAATTCGGTAATTTCCTCAGGAGCAACGCGCGCCGCAGACGTTCAAACCCGGCGCCCTGCCAGATGGACTGCAGGTCACCGTGATCGCGAAATGATTCCCCGCTGTCAATCATAGTGCGGCAGCAGAAGACCCGGCCGGTGGCATTGATGTTCAAACGGAGCCAGGGATCATAACAGAACACCGAGGAGAAACCCGTTTCGTCGGTGATGCGCTCCAGGAAAGAGTCGGTGGGAGTGCTCTTGAACATGCGTGGATCTTTGTACGTAAGAATATTGGTGCCGATTTTATGTTTGGCTGCCACAGCGGTGATCTTGGTAAGCTGTCGCTGGAGGTATAGTTGTTGCCGGGGTGATGGCTCCAGATACCGGCCGGAGGTGGGAGTATGGAAGAGGTTCTGAAAGTTGATTTGGCTCACACCGGATTCGGCAAGCCGGGCGGTTATCTTATGGATGGATCGGATGTTGTAACGGTGGATAAGGACATTCGCATATAGGTGGGGTTGCTTTTTTCGAAGGCGGTTTTTTTGAGCCTGAATCGTACCGATAATGCCGAGTATTCGATCAAGAGCGCCTTTTCGTCTTACCAGGTCGTCGTGGATCCTGGCCCGGTGGCTGTACACGCTGAATACGAGCGCATTCCAACCGACTTCGACCACGCGACGAGCGGCCGCTTCGGTCCATCCCCATCCATTGCTGATGAGATGACCGGACATGCCGTTATCACGAACTGCCTCGATGAAGGTGATCAGGCGGTCGATATCATATGCCGGTTCCCCGCCCACCAGTTCCCACCAGGTGATCCCCAAGCGGCTTCCCGCCTCGGCCAGCCGGCACAGTTCAACGGTGTCCAGCTCCCGGAAGTCCGGATTCTTTCCCTCTTCGAGAAGGTTCGTCGCATTGCAGAACCGGCAGTGAAACTGGCATTTCTGGGTGAACAGGAACGACACGTTGAGTGGCGGCGCGGGGATTCCTCGACTCCACAACAGCAATCGTCTCTCCCGTTCAGGATGGAACCACTCGTACATGACATCGTGCCTCGCCTATAATGGGATTCAGGGGGTATGTCCCGGGTTGAATCCCTGTATTCGTCTTATGCGACAGCAGTTTCTATTATCAAACAAATGCCAGGCAGGGCAAGTTGTACTAAATCTCGAGCCATTTGCGCTGTGGGGTGTTAGGAGGGTTGGCGGGTGGGTGGTGAGCGATAGCGAAGGCTGGATGATCGCGGCCGAAGACGATTTTTGTGGTGGTTGAGACGGTTGTTGGAGTATGTACTACTTCAGGACAGCGCTTTTTCGGTCTGACTTCTGCGTATGAGCAT
>JAFGDC010000370.1 GCA_016932295.1 candidate division CSSED10-310 bacterium | reverse complement strand
TGCTCAAGGATGCCGGCTGCCATAGCGTCGACTTCGGATTGGAAGCCGGCGACGAACAGCGACGCAAGGTCCTCCTGCGAAAATCCATCAACAACCATGACATCTGGAAAGCCGCCCTTCTCTTCCGCAAGTACCGGATACCATTCCGTACCACCAACATGCTGGGATTGCCCGGCGAGACCTGGGACACCGCCTGGGAAACCATCTCCCTCAACCAACGGATCCGTACCATCTACCCCTCCTGCTCGGTGTATCAACCCTATCCACGCACGGAACTGGGTGACCGGGTGATCGGCGCCGGTCTCGCCGGAGACGATTATTCGGTGGACAAGATCGGCAGCACTTTCTATAAAGCCACCACCCTGCGCCAGGCCGACGTCGACACCTTCACCAATCTGCAGAAGTTCTTCTGGATCGCGGTGCGCTACCCATGGACGTCACGCGTTATCAAACAGATCGTCAAGCTGCCCCCGAATGTTCTTTTCGACTGGGTCTTCCTCTTCACTTACGCGGTCAACTACATGGGCAGTGAAAACGTCTCCTGGCGACGGGTGCTCACACTCGGCACCCACACCATCGGTGGCTTCTTTTTCAGTGGAACAAGGCGGCGCCGGTCATCGTGAGTTGGGTTGACCGCACGCCGTGCCGCTGGCCGCGGCCGGAACGGTGCGGGGGGAAGTGGAGCGATTGAATCCCGGCGGTGGTAGGGTTATACTGCGCCGGATTGTCGAGTCACCCTGGGCTGGAGCTGAAAAGGAGCATCATGGCGTTTTGGGATATCTTCAAGCAGCGTGATGCCGGCGGTTTGTCACGACCCGTCAGGCGTAACCTGTCGCGTCTGACCAACAAGTGGATCGATGCCGCGGAGCGGTACAATGCCATGGACCGGCTGCTGGAGATGGGCAGTGACGAGGGGTACGGCGCCGCCCTGAAACGATTCACTTTCCTGATCGACAATACCATCAAGGACAATGAGGAAAAACGATATCTTTACGACAGATTGAAAGAAATCGGCGGAGATGTGGTGGAGCCGATCATCGCCTTCATGAAGGTGGAAGATGAAATTTCCTGGCCCTTGAAAGCCCTCAGCGCGCTGGTGGATGAAGACAAGCTGACCGCCACGCTGATCACCCTGCTCACCGCACTCGATCCGGTCTATTCGAGACGCAACAGCAAGAAGGTCATCCTGCTCGATATGCTGAAAGAACGGCCGAATCCGGAGGTGTATCAGGCTGTTGAGCCGTTTCTCGAGGATACCGATGACGATGTCCGGATCAAGGCTATCGAAACGGTGGCGCACGAGGAATATCGGTCCGCGTTGCTGGACAAGCTCGTAAAAATGATGGTGGATGAAGGCGACCGTCCCCGCATCCGGATCAAGGCGGCAGAAGAACTGGCCAGGCTTGGTTGGGAGGTCCGCGGCGTGGAGGGGTACGGCAAGGAACGCATCGAGGAGTCGCTTCCGGCAGGGTTCAGGCTGGACGGCAAGTTCCACCTTAAACAGCGGCAGTAGTCCGCTGCGTGTTCCTGCGCGCCGCGGGAGACCGGTCAACACGTGATGAAACGACCGGAACCGGCCGCCTGGCATCGGCGTTGCCGCCGTTTGCATGTCTCGGTATAGTGCAGCAGCGGGGAGCGGATATGAAGCTGGACACCTACATAAACGAGCGGACGGCGGTCCGCATCCGGGACGCCATCCGGGAAGCCGGCGGCAACGAAGTATTTTTCGCCGGGTACATTCCCGATGGCCGAAAGGAGATCGAGGAAGTCCAGGTCCTGGCCCGCGGCAACGAAACCGCCGTACCGGTAGTGCTGGAAGCCGCGCACAAAGCGCAGGTGGTGATCCATAATCATCCCGGCGGCCGGCTGCGACCGTCCAATGCCGATCTGGAGATAGCGGCGCTCCTGGGACAGTCGGGAATCGGATTCCTGATCGTTGACAACGAAGTGAGCGAGCTGTACGAAGTCGTGCCGGTGGTGGTGACCAGGGAAAAGGCACCCCTGGAGCCGGCTGAAGTGCTGGCGTTGTTGGCGCCCCAAGGACCGGTGGCGGCTGGATTGGTGGGTTTCGAGACACGACCGGAACAACGCGTCATGCTGGAGGCGGTGGTGGAGGCATTCAACCGCGACGGCCTGGCCATCATCGAAGCCGGCACGGGAACCGGTAAAAGCCTCGCCTATCTCATTCCGGCCATGTTGTGGGCGACCCGCAACAAAGAACGCTGCGTCGTCTCCACCAACACGATCAATCTGCAGGAACAGTTAATCAGCAAGGATATCCCCTTCGTCAACCGGGTCCTGAATCTGAATGCCAGGTTCTGCCTGGTGAAGGGACGAACCAACTACCTTTGCCTCCAGAAGCTTCATTCCATCCGCAGTGAACCAGACGCCCAGTTGGAGGAAGATGAGGCGGCGGATTTCCAGCACATCCTGGAATGGGCCGGGCATACCGAGGATGGCTCCAAATCGGATCTGGGTCAAGCACCCAATCAAAGGATCTGGGAAAAAGTCTGCTCCGAAGCGGACACCTGCCTGTTCCTCAAGTGCCCCCATTACGGCCAATGCTTCTTGTTCAAAGCCAGGCGGCGGGCCGCCTCGGCCGATCTGTTGGTAGTAAACCACCATCTCCTGTTCAGCGATCTGGCCATACGCAGAAGCGCCAACAATTTCAATGCCACTGCGTTGCTGCCGCCATACCGCCGGATCATCCTGGACGAGGCGCACAATGCCGAAGACGCGGCCAGTTCCTACTTCGGCGA
This sequence comes from candidate division CSSED10-310 bacterium, assembly GCA_016932295.1. The sequence goes on along the minus strand of JAFGDC010000370.1, from coordinate 2,428 downwards.
ACAACTCACCAAGCTCGGCTTGGTGCGACTGCTGCGCAAACTCTATCACCGGCGGCGGACGGGAGGGGATCGCGGCCTGTTGCCGCTTCTGCTGCATCGCACCAGCGGCACGCCGCAGCATCCACTGATCGCGGAGGTGATCAGCAGAGATGTCATGCCATACCTGATTGGCCTTTTCGAGGAGGTCGATCAATCCTTCCTCGGTTTTTTCGATTTCGTGCGCGAACGGGGCGACACCAGCGACAGCGATCGTAAAATCAGACTCGTTCCCGCCGTGATCGAGAGCATGGACTGGGACGAGATGGTGAGACTGCCGCTCCTGGAACTCGGTGATGCGCTGGCTCATCTCTACAAACTTCTGAAGCCACTGGACGCCGCCCTGAGCGAGGTGGAGGACGAGAGCCTGGATTTCGACATCCTGCAATTCCGCAGCACCCGCCAGCGGCTTATCAATTGGGTGGGTGTCCTCAAGACCATCATCGGCTACCAGGAGGACGGCCTGGTCCGCTGGTGCGAAGCCAGCACCGGCACCAAGTGGGAGTTTGCCAGGCTGCTCTTCTCGCCGCTCGAGGTGGGTGAGACCATGAAGGAGACCATGTACGACAATTTTCCCTCCGTCGTCTTCACCTCCGCCACACTCACCTCCGGCAACGAGTTCACCTTCATCAAACAACGGCTCGGGATCGACAAGGTGACGGACAGGCCGGTACGGGAACTTGCCCTGCCATCGTCCTTCGACTTCGCCGAACAGGTACTGCTGTGCATTCCCACCGATGTCCCCAATCCCAACAGCCGGGAATACTCCGATGCCTTGACGGCACATGCCATGGAGCTGCTGCGGGTTTCCGGCGGGTCGGCGTTCCTCCTGTTCACCTCCTTCGCCATGCTGAACCGCACCTTCCGGGCACTCGAAGGGCCGCTCAGGGAACTGAACATCACGCCGCTGCGGCAGGGCGACGAGGACAGACACAGGATGTTCGAGCGGTTCCGTGAGGATATCACGTCAACGCTGTTCGGTACCGACAGCTTCTGGGAGGGGGTTGACGCACCAGGTGAGACGCTGCGCATGGTGATCCTCACCAAGCTGCCCTTCCGGGTGCCCACCGAACCGCTGGTGGAAGCCCGCGTGGAAGCCATCGAAAAACGCGGCGGCAATGCCTTCATGGAATTTACGGTTCCCCAGGCCGTCATCAAGTTCAAACAGGGCTTTGGGCGGCTCATCCGCAAGCATGATGATCGCGGCGTCATCGTCGTGTACGACAATCGAGTCATCAAGAAATTCTATGGCAAGTTGTTCCTGCGGTCATTGCCGCCGTGTGGCATGGCCGTGGGTCCCTTCAACGAGGTGCTCCGAGCCGTTGCCGCCTTTTTTCAAGGAGACTTCATCGAGTGAACTACACCAGGGGGATGGCAGCGGCCGCACAGCTCTGCGCCTTGGCCGTAATCGCCATCATGTGCGTATTCCCCGTCGAAAACAACGATGTCTTCATCAATCTCAAGACCGGTGAATACATCCTGGAACACCGCGCCCTGCCGGCCACCGATCCCTTCTCCTTCACCGCCGGGGACCAACCATGGGTGAACCACGAATGGCTCTCCATCCTGCTGCTGTTCCTCACTTACAAGGCTGGCGGCTTAAATCTGCTCATCCTGTTGAAGGCATTCATGATCGTGCTGAGCTTCGGAGTGATCCTCCGCGAGGCGGGTCGCTGGAGCGGGAATTCCTGGCTCTTGCCATTCCTGGTGCTTCTCACGGGGTACGCGGCGTCTGATCGGTTCATCATCCGCATGCACATTTTCAATAATCTGCTGCTGGCCGTCTACTTGGCGGCGCTGCTGCGCTGGCGAGATCGGGGCGGCCGCGGCCTGTGGCTGCCGGTGATCACCCTGGCATGGGTGAATCTCCATTCCGGGGCGATCGTCGCTCCCCTGTTGATGGTGGTAGTCATGGCGGGTGATTGGTTGCAGCGGTTGGCGGAAGGGAAGTTTTCACCAGCCCGGCGCGAACCGGAGCGTTACTCGTTCAGGCAGGGTCTCATCGCCCTCGCCCTGCATGTGCCCGCGCTCTGCCTGACACCTTACGGCTACAAGACGGTGCTGTACCCGCTGCAGCAGGCCAGTTGGGATATCTACCGGCACTATGTGTTCGAATGGATGCGGGTGTATTCTCCATTCTACATCCAGATGCCGGTGTTCAAGGCGTTCCTGGCGGTCGCCGCGGTGCTGGTCGGCGCCTTCATAGTGAACTGGCGGCGGCTGCGGATATCGGATCTTGGGCTGGCGGCGGTGGGCCTGGTGATGGGAGCATCAGCGGTGCGCTTCATGGACATCCTGGCGTTGATCGCCCTGGCCGTCACCGCCAGGCAGTTGGCATCCATGAACTGGGCGCACGGCAGGGATCGTTTCCGGCTGTATCATCAAACCGCGG
>JAFGDC010000369.1 GCA_016932295.1 candidate division CSSED10-310 bacterium | reverse complement strand
GCGGATCGTGCAATTCACCGTCGCCGGTTCCCAGGCCTCCGAACACCCGGGTGGGCTGATGGCGGAAATGCCGGGCCTGGCGCGGCACGCAGGCATAACCCGCCAGGACCGCCCCCAGGACCAACAGGCAGCCGCATCTACTCAGCCGGGTCATCGTTCACCAGTTCCAGCGTCAACCCGGTCACCTGGACAGGATGATCCGGAGTCCGCGAATGGACTTTGAAGTTGGTTAATGTCTTGCCTGCATCGACGGAGATGACCCGCACCAGCTCCATGATGGTGCCGGCGCCCGGATCCACCCGGTGACAGGCATAGAACAGACGTTCACCACCGTTGATTCGATCGTATATTTCCTGGAACGTCGCCGCTGAAGTGAAATAGTTGATGCCCTTCCGGATCGGCTCGAACTGGTGGCTGCCGTCGGCGTACAACAGCTTGTAATAGCCGACGTTGACATCATCCTCAGGGGGCGGATCCCATGGCTGCCACGTGTTGCCCATCACCAGCAGCCTGCTGATGCCGGCGCGGTCGATGGTGATGTCCAGCTCGCCTGTCAATTCGAACGCCTTCTGCTCTTCACCCATGAGGATGTTCTCCAGGTTGCCGGTTTTCTGTCCCAACAACCGCGGCGGGTAATCGAAATTCCCCAGGAATCCCCGCCTTTTCAGCCGGATCGTACCGTTCTGGATTTCGAACGAATAGTGTGCACCTCCCAATCCCTGGCCGTTGACATGGTGAGGGATGAGCGACAGGTAGCCCCGTTCGGGCAGCGGGGCGGTGAACCCCGTGAAAGCGCCTGCCGCCATGGGAGACGTGACGAGCCCGCCGCGCTCGATGGACAGCCGCAGCACCTCCTCCTCTCCCACCCTGAGCCCCGCCATATCCAGTTCGATATACCCGTCTGTCATCGGCCGCCAGGAACGATTCAGCACCTGCACGGTGATACGGATTGGGGCCGGGCTGGTGACTCGATAGCTCAGGCGCACGTCCCGGGGGAACCCGCCAGCCAGTGAGCCGTCATCTTCTCTTGCCACCGGCAGCCGGCGCCGATGTTGGAACGGCAGATTGAGAATCCGCAGGGATTCCTCCCGTTCGCCTGCCATGATGGGCAGCGGGATGGTCTCGTAACGCCAGGGTGGGCAAGCGCGTAGTCTGTACAGGAAAAAGGGGTTGTCTGCATAGATTTCCCGGGCTTCCGGCGCGGCTGCCTTGGTCAGATTGGCGATGAGGCGCTGAATTCTCGCATCCTGCTGATATACGAACAGGCAGTCGGCGCCCAGCAACCTGAAGCACCAGGCGGCATCCACCGGCAGCCGGCTGGTGATGCCCATGGCCAGGACCTGGCGGACGCGGTTGACCACGATGGAACCGGTTCCGAAGTTCATGTGCCAGGGATCGGAATAGGGCGCGCGCCGATCGAAGAATACCGGGACAATATGGTGAAAAGCGTCCATGACCGGAGGTTCGGGCAGCTCCTGGATCATGTCATCCGGCGCGGTATGCTTCTTGATCCAGTCGGTGAGCGCGGCCCGTTGCGCATCCAGGGTAAAGCAGGAGGTGCGGGCGTCGATATGCTGACTGATGTCCTGCAAGACATGGGGGATCGCGAGGATCAGCAGGACCGCCTCGATGCCTATGACCGCCGTCCGTCGCCATCCGGATCGTCCGCGCAGCCGCTCGTGCAGCCTGCCCACTCCGAAGGCCGCCAGCAGGCAGAGGAACAGTTTGTTGACCACGGAGAGCTTGAAGAGATAGTCGTCAGGATTAAAAATGTAGATTGAATTGAGTGCGATAATGGTCACCAGGAAACCGGCCAGGACGAACTGCAGCAGGCGGTTTTCAGGTCTGGCGTAGATGAGGGCCAGGCCGGCCAGGGGGAGGGCAGGGCCGATTTCCGCGAAGTACATGAGAATGGTCAGGCTGTTGCCGGCCAGTTTCTCGAAATTGAGCAGTTTGAAAAGGCCTGGGAGGCGCAGCACCATGCCGTGTGAATAGAGCAGCAGGAGGGCTCCGGTGAGAATCCCCGCCGCCCACCACAGGTTGCGTGCGCGTCCTCCGGCCAGCCAGTGGAGCAACAGCGGCGTGACCTGGAAGGCGGCCAGCAGTCCCGCCAGGATGAGCACATCCCAGAGATGTTTTTCGATGGGCTTGACGAGACCTTCGCCACAGTGGCCGATATCCTTGTGGACATCCAAAATGTTGAGTCCCGGGAACGTGTCCAGCAGGCGGTTGTCGGCGTTGGGCGCCACCAGGATGCTGAGCAGGATGAAACCGGTGACGAAGATGCAGAGCAGCCAGGTGAGGCGTTTCAAGCCGCCGTGTTCCCGCGGTTTGAACCAGGCGGCGCCGAGAATGATGAAGGGGAGGATGATGTAACGGACATCGAGCAGCGCGGGCAGGAATCCAAGGACGGCCAGGAGCGGTCCGGCGCGGGGTGCCCTGGTGCGTGGTTCGATGAGCAGATAGGTGGCGATGGCCATCATGAAACCAAGAAAGATGAAGCTGTTATACATCACCATGACCGCCAGCATGGCGATCGGCACCAGTCGCCACAAGCCCCGCAGACGATCCGTCAGCACCATGAAGACGGCCCAGATACCGATGGCGGCGCCGGCCGTCACATGTTGCAGAAACAGGTAGTTGCGGAAGAATCCATGGTAGCGGCTGACCTTCCAGTCGACATTTTCGGCCCGCATCAGCCAGTGCCGGAAATCACCGCTCAAGATGCCGGTGAAGCCGACCTCCCGTGGTACCAGCATCGGTCTGAGGTATTCATAGGATTGCGCGGCGCCCAGCAGGAGTACCAGCATCACCAATCCGGCCGGGGCGGGGGCGAATCGCCGGGTCAGATACAGGGCCGAGCCGATGAAGAGGATCGACAGCAGAACCGCGAACCAGATCTGGTTTTGCACCATATGGATGCCTGAAATCTTGAGCGTGGCGGCGGTGATGATGTGATAGAACCAGTAGTAGTGGAGGCGTTCCACCGCCAGGTAGGGATTCAGCGGCAGCGCCGGCGCCGGCCTGGCCAGCTCGTTGGTGAAGGCGAGATGTTTGAAGAAATCGAAATTGAAGGTGAAAATGAAATACCGGTTGGGATTGGAGAACAGGTGCAAAAACGGTTTCAGGAATGAGCCGTTTTCATTCAATTGACCGACGTTGAGCAAGGCGACGAGGATCAGAAGCATGGTTGCGGCCAGCACCAGCCAGCCCAGGCGCGGCATCGGCGCGGTGGGGCTGGCGGCGGTGTTCGGGCGTCTCGCGGCGGGCAGGGCGGTGGCGGCCGTGATCAGTGCCGGCAGTCCGAACAGGGGCAGGGGATGATACCCCAGCGCCTTGGCCAGGAAGAGGAAGAACGGGCTGAACACGAAACCCAGGGTGATGCCGAGCAGCCAGGTTTCCGGTCGCGTCAGTTCGAGGCGTTTTCCCAGCAGGTAGGCGAACCCATGGAAGGGCAGCACAAGGAGGAGCAGCACCGCGCCGATGAACCGTATGGGCGGCAAGGGGATGAGCAGCGCCACCAGGGTCACGGCGGCGGCCGCTGTCATGGGTACGGCGAACTCCCTGTTCAGGCGCACGATCGCCCCCTCCCCTTCCGGTCGGTCACCGGGTTACTTGAAATGACGCCGGGTCAGCCTCCACGCCCGCGGCGAGTTCATGTCCATGACGACGATATCGCCGTTGGGCGCCATGGCCAGACCAGTTGGTGAGCTGAAGTTGTGCTCGGGTGTCTTGTCGGCTTCCCCGAGCCTGGTGCCGTCGCTGGAATAATGAAGCACCTTGTTGGAATTGGGAATCGTCAGGTAGAACCCGTCCTCACGATCGAACTCGATATAGGGTTCCTGGACCGGTCCTTCCAGCTCCGGAATGGGGATGGAGCGGATCAACCCGCCGTCGAAGCCGAAGATCTGGACGCGATGGTTGCCCGAATCGGCCACGTAGATACGCCGGGCGGCATCCAGGGTGATGCCGCATGGCTCATGGAGCTGGTTGTCGCCGCTACCCTTGGAGGCGATGGCGCGGATAAACAGGCCCTCGCTGTTGAATATCTGGATCCGTCCATTGCCGGTGTCGCACACATACACGCGGCCGCTGTCATCGATGGTTATGCCGCGCGGCGCAAAGAAACCGCCGGCGCCGCCGTCAAAGGATGACAGCCAGTCGCCGTTGGCATGGAAGACCTGGATCCTGTTGTTCCAGGTATCAGCCACGTACACCTTGCCATCGTATACCGCTATGCCGCAGGGATCCTTGAATTGCTTGAGTTCGTTGCCCTGTTCACCCCAGAGAAGAACCAGCTCGCCGCGGGAATCGAACTTCTGGATGCGGTAATTCTGGAAGTCCACCACGTAGATGTTGCCTTCCGAGTCGATGTCGATATCGCGGGGAACCTTGAACTGGCCCGGCCGGGTGCCGTCACCACCCTTGTAAATGCTGGGCGGGGGCTGAAGCACGAAACGCTGGATGCGGTTGCCCATGGCATCGGAGACATAGATGGTCCGTTCATGCGCCGCTATGCCGGCGGGCGCCGCGAATCCATCCGTGTCCATTGCCAGCGACTTGGTGATATCCACGCCGTCCGGAGAGAACACCAGGAACCCGCCGCGGCCGGGAGTCGTGACCAGCACATTGCCCCGTTCGTCAAGAGCCAGGCTCACATCCTCGATTATTCCGCCGGTCTCGTCCTGGAACGGCCAGTATTTGACCAGGCGGCCGTTGTGATCGAAGACATGAATGCGCCGCTGTTGGGCATCCGCAACGTAGAGGTACGCATCGCTCACGGCGATGCCCGTGGGCTTCAAAAACGTGCCGGGCTCGATGCCGCGGCTGCCGATGACCGCCTTTCTGTGTCCCGACAGGTCGGTTTCCACGATTCTGCCGTTACCGGCATCGGCGATGTAGATCGAAGCGCCCGCTGCGGTTATGCCACGCGGATCGGAAAGCCCCGCATCGCGGTCAATGAGCAGTCGCGGGCTGCCGTCGGTGGGCCGCAGATACCACACGGCGTTGCGGCCGCGGTCCGCCACCGCGACCCGCCCGTCGTCGAGGGCGGTCACCGCCCATGGCAGGAACGGTGTGTCGACCGCGCCGGCTGCCGGCTCCCACAATGTCACGAACGCGCCGTTGGGATCGAACTTCTGGACCCGATGGTTGCCGGGATCGGCCACGAACAGGTTGCCGCTCCGGTCCACGGCCAACCCGCGGGCGCCGCTGAACTGGCCGGTCTTGTCGCCTTTGCCGCCCACCAGCATGTTGCCCGAAATGGCCAACTCCATCTCCTTGCCCACATCCTGACCATCTTCCTCCTCCTCGGTCACCGCGGTTTTCCAGAACCGGTGCCCGCGGACCTCGTAGATCTTCACCTTCGGATTGGAGAAGATGAGGTTGAAGACATTCTTGTACCGATCGAATTTGGCCAGTCCTTCCGGTTCATGGCGCTTGCGCTCGAGGTGTCCGACATAGATGTACGCGACATCGTACTTACGGATGATCTTGAGCGCCTCCTTGATGTCCGTCGTGTCATAGATCAGGTCGAGTCCCTGCCCGCGGTCGTTGATGATTTCCTTCCAGGAGAAGCCGCGGGCCACCACATGGCTGCCCCAGCCCAGTACCGTGGGCAGGCCGGTATTCATGGAGATGCGGGAGTACTCCTGGTATGACGGCCCGGTCGTTTCGAGAATCACCGGGTGACCGTCGATGTTGCGGTTCAGCCATTCGATGGCTTCATATTCCTCGGGATTGACTTTCTTCTTGAAAGCGATGCCGTTGAGGGTTGGCAGCTTGGCCCTGCCGTTGGAGCGTTCCTTGATTTTTTCATACGTGCCGGCGAAGGGGAAGATCAGGCCAAGCACCAGCAGGACGATGATGAGGAAATCGAAACCATCCAGCCCCATGGTCAGCACCAGGTGCCGCAAGGCGAGTCGGCCGGCCAGGATCCGCCTGAGCCAGGCGGCGAGAAGGACCAGGAGCCAGACCGCCGCGACGATGCCGAGCCACATGGCGGAGATCCAACTGAAAAACCAGGCCATGACCGCCACGCCGAACAGGAGATGGAACAGGTGGGTGAGCCGGCGGCCGCTGGTGACCAGGCCGAGGAGACGGGCGATCCGGACCTTCAGGTAGCAGAGGCCGATGCTGATGCCGAGCGAGAGGAGCACCACCGCCTGGAAATGGAATTTGAAGACCGAGTTCATCCGGCACCAATCGCCGCCGGCGAGGAAATCGGCCAGGTAGACGATCTCATCGCCCAGCACAATGCCGAATCCCACGAACAGTAAGAGGGCGGCCAGTTGATCCCCGGGTGAAAATTCCGAGTAGCACAGCGACCGCAGGAGACCGATCACGAATGGCACCAGGAGGAGGGCGAGGGCGTAGTCGACCTTGAAGTTCGAGGCGTGGGCGAGTCTGGCGATGTTGGCAATGGGTTCGACGAAGGTATTGAGCGCTCCCGGCGCCTTCCACCCCGCGGCGAACGAGAACAGCTTGCCGACACTCGTGAAGAACCATTCGGTGCGGATGTTGATGGCCACGTAAGCAAAGGCCATCACGGCGATGTTGAGGACGGTGAAGAGCAGCGCTCCCAGCCGCACCCGGCCGCCACGCAGCAGGTGCCTGCCCATCATGGCGAGTCCTGAACCCATGAAGCCGATGGCGGCCAGGACGAACAGCACGCGGACGAAGGTGAGAAAATGGAAATTGGTGCCCTTGATGACGAAATCCAACTCCTTCCGGGCCCAGAGATCCAGGAGAAGGATGACATATACCTGCGCGAACAGGCCGAATGGCCGGAGCAGCGATTGCCCTTTCAGGCGGCAATACTCCCACTCCCGCACCAGCATGTAAACCAGTCCCGCCAGCAGGAAGAAGCCGAAGATCATGAGGGCTTGCCAGAGTGGGCTGGTGTAGCTGCGGACAGCGGCGCCGTGGACGTTGAGGGTGAGGTTCGTGCCGATGGAGAAAGTGGCATCCGCATAGGCCGGTTCAGGAAGAATGGGTTTGATGAGCATGACCAGCAGACCGGATCGAGAGGTGGCGGTATCCAGACCGAGCGGATAGGGCAGGAAGAGGACATCGGCGGCGAGCCAGATCAGCACCGTCGGC
>JAFGDC010000368.1 GCA_016932295.1 candidate division CSSED10-310 bacterium | reverse complement strand
TTTTATATCGTGGCATCCCGGCCGATCTGGTGGGGAGGCTGGTGTCCCGCCGGCAGGTTCCTGGTCCCGATCCTGTCCCTGGCTGCTATCCCCCTGGGAGCCGTCTTGTCGAGGAGGAGCAGGATGGTGAGATGGCTTCTCTATGCACTGCTGGCATATTCAGCAGGATTGCAGCTCCGCTGGATGGCGGACCCCATGCGGCTGCTGAGCACCGACAATGGCAGAAACGAACTGTTCGCCGCGCATCATCTGCTGAGCTGGTTGAATCATGTCCTTCCCTCGGTGGCGCGGTGGCAGGACGCCACGCCATGGCTGTTGGCGGCGTTCTGGCTGGGTATCCTGGCCGGCGTTACCGTCGTTCATAGTAAGGCGGCGCATCGCGGAAAGCGTGAAGCGGCAGTGCTGGGCATTGTCCTGGTTGCCGCCATGATTGCGACGGCGATCGTTGGAATCACTGTCGAACGGCGCGTGATGCGCATCCGGCGGTCGATGGCCGCCACGCCGCTGGCGTCTAGCCCTCCGCAATTGATCGCGCCGGCTCCCGGTGGCAGACTCACCGGGGAACCGCCAGTCATCCGCTGGCAAGCGGTCACAGGCGCTGACTCGTACCGGGTCAGGATAGCTTTTCCGGACGGTTACCTGGCGGAGTACACCCATTTCGATCCAGTTCTTGAGTTGCGCATTCCCCGATCTGTCTGGAACAAGCTTCCCGCTGGCGAGTACCGTTGGTCGGTGACGCCGTTAAAGAAGAATCAAACCGGCCAGGCGAGCGGAGAACGCTCGTTCATCAAGGAATGAGACCTGGGTATCATCATCAGTCGGGATCCGATGTTCCGGCTTATCGCGCGGTTCCATCCGCTTTCGCAGGCTCTTGTCGATCTCGCCGAAACTCAGCACCAGCGCGTAGCCGGGAATCGATACCAGTTCGGTAATGAAGATATAGTCCGGTTTTGCATCCTGAATCATCCGTATCATGCGCTTGCCGCTGATCACTTCGGCAGGCATCCTGCTGGCGACGCCGAGAAGATCGATGATAGGCAGGTTCGAACGATACCCGATGATCCCTATCTCATCCGTTGCCAGGACCGAACCGGGTCGTGCATGGGTGGCCAGATAGTCACCTGCCTGTTCATAGGGGGGCACCCGATCCTGGGGGAAGAACGTCATCCTGGGGGATCCCGGTCCATGTGCGAAGAAGAGGAGGTAACCGGCCAGGTAGAGAACCCCGGCGGTTGCCATCATCTTTTTTGAAACGAGTTTTCGTGACATCTGCAGGATGCATCCCACACCGATGCCGGCCGTCATTATGAGAAGCAGTTCGAAGGGCAGGGCGTACCATCGGTACGGAGGAATGCCGAGGAATGAATATCCCACCACCAGTGCGGCACAGTAGAGGAGTGGTGGAAGGAGGTGAGTGAAACGCTTCCTGAGCACCCAGACCAACCCCGCAAGAGCCGGAACCAACAGCGGCAGCATGGCCTGATCGATGAAGAGCAGCGAGATCCATCTTGCGAACAGAAAGCCTTCCCCCCATTTGCCTGATGCGCCCTGGGCGATCTTGGCCGGCAGTGAGTTGGGATATGGTGAGCCGAAGGTGATCTGGAGCGACACCGTCTGGAACCCGATGATGATCAGAGCCGGAAGCATGAGCGTGCCGATGCGGCGCTGTCCGGCGTTGCCATGATCTCGTGCGAGCATGCCGCCGGCAATCAAAAATGGCAGCATGACACCCTCTGGTCGTGCCAGACCGGTCAGGCCAAAAAGTGTGCCGCGAAGGACGGGATTGGTTGTGGGAAAGGTACAGAGAATGAGCAGGAGCAGGAAGAGGGCATCTCCAACCCAGCGGCGAGATGGAAAGGTAGATACCCGGCCACCAGGAAGGCGGTGACGGAGCCGGCAGGGGGTAATCGGCTTGCCTGCAGTAACCGGCCGCAGGCAAGAGCCAGCAGGTAGCAGATCAGGGCATTGAGAATGTGCGCGTATCCGGGATTCATCGCCAGCGCTTCCCCTGGAAGCAACAGGATAAGATACAGCCATGAGGCGAGGGCATTGATCATTTCGCCGGGATTGTAGACCGGCCCCGCGCCGTTCAATACATTACGCGCATAACGGTAGTAGATGAAGGCATCATCGATCTGGTTGCCGAAGGTCCTGACAGTGCAGACGGTGACCGTCATCAGCAACAGAACGTGATACCATAACCCCCGCCATCGTCCAGACAGAAATGTCATGAGGCGATCACCGACGGCGCTTACAACTGGGATCAGCCGCCGGATGATTTCAGAAACCATGTTTTTGGAAGAATTTCTCGATCCGCAGGTTGATCAGCTCGGGGAATTCAAGTGGTGCGTAATGGGTGCCAAGCTTGACCTCCAGCAATTCGGAGCCCGGGATCATTTCCTGCATGAGCCTCGTCTTGCCGCATGGGGCCAGCCGATCCCTGCAGCTCGAGATCACCAGGGTGGGCACGGCGATGGTGGGCAGCAGATCCTTTATACTGTGCCTCGACATGTATTGCAGCATGCGCCCGAACGTTTCGAAGTCGATGGATGTGAGATCCTTCTTCACACGATCAAGAATTTCCGCATCGATGGTTTCGGCTGTGAAGCCAAGGCGTTTCATGACCGGCAATGAATAGGGAAAGGCATTGGCCATGCGTACGAAACCGCGCAGCACGGGATTGGTGAATGCCAGTGCCGCCGCCAGCGTATCAATGGTGAAGCGATGGTGGACGTGGCCTCCAATGCCGTTCTCCCTGCCATAGGTGCCGTTGACCAGGACCATGCCCCTGCAGGCGCCGGGATGACGGCGATAAAACTCGAGCACTATCTGGGTGCCCATGCTCCAGCCGAAGACCACCGCCTGTTCCACCCCTGCTTCCTGCATCACCCGCCGCAGATCGTCGGCGTGACAGGGAATGTCCATGTGCTCCGGAGAACCCGGCCTGGAACTGTCGAAAAAGCCCCGGTGGTCCCAACTGATGATCTGGTAGTCATTGGCGAAATACTCGGCGATCCTGGTCCAGGTCGCCATTCTACCGCCCAGCCCGTTGGCGAGAACGATGGCGTGCCGCCCCGGCGTCCCCGCCGTCTGGTAGGCGATGGTCACCCCATCATCGGTCAGCAGCGTTTTCTGCACGGGCTGGAAAACTGTCATACGACGTCGGTCCTTCTCTTTTCGTTGCTCCATACTATCCGTCACAGTCCAGAAGGCAAGTGTTTTGCCCAACCCAAATACCCCGCCTGAATTCTCCACGGTGAGGCAGGACCACCTCCTGACAATGCCGCCGTATACTCATGGCGGTGCAGAGAACGACCTGGACTGGTACAGTTACTCAATGAGATAGAAAATTGACGGGTATTTGGGTCAATGTCTTGCTCGTATTCATGTCTCCTCTCAAACTTCCGCCGGCGAAACGCAGCCACCGGAAAGGTGCTTTCGCGTCCCGTGACCGCAGACAAGAAACAAAATAGTTTATGCAAATAGTGCGCCAATGCTTATCCGGAACATGGTTTTCTATTGAATCATCCACGTCACGGATGGTACGGTCAGGGATGAAAGATCCGGAGCGGACTCCGGCGGGCAATGATCTCCAGCGTGGATCGTTCTCTTCAGCCGCGGAATTACTGCGTTCTTGCAACGTCAATCCGCGCGTTTTATAGTGAAAATGCGGGTTGGCCGTGCGCCGGCATAAATGCACTGGGTCTGGACGGCCGATTCGGATCAGGAGGTTGTGAATGGCCGTGTTAAAGATTCATGAGTATGGTGATCCCGTGCTGAGATTGAAGGCCCGGGATGTGGACGAACTCACCGATGAGGACCGCCGTCTGATAGAGGATATGGCGGAAACCATGTTTGATGAGCCGGGTGTGGGTTTGGCCGCGCCCCAGGTGGGAGTCAGCAGGCGGATCATCGTGGTGGATGAACGACCCGGTTCCGATCAGAAGAAAGCCATCGCCCTCATCAATCCCCGTATCGTGGAGGCTTCCAACGATTCAGTGGTGATCGAGGAGGGTTGTCTCAGCATTCCTGATTTCAGGGGCGACGTGCGCCGGCCGCGGATGGTAGTGGTTCGCGCCACGAACCTGGATGGTGAAGAAATGGAATTTTCCGGCAGTGAGATGCACTCCAGGATTTTCCAGCATGAAATCGATCATCTCGATGGAATCTTGTTCGTGGACCGGTTGAGTCCCCTGAAACGCGACATCGCCAAGCGAAAACTGCGTAAAAGATTACGCAATGGAGAATTTTCGTCGTCATTGGCCGAGTGACGGCTCGTCGGTCTGCAGTTGGATTGTCCATCCGACCGAACCTGTCCGGGGTGGTTGCAGGTTGTTTGACTGGCCGGACGCGAAGCTTTAGTTTATGTGAATCGCCGGGACCGGGCGGTCAACCGGATCGCCTCGGGAGGTGGTGGGGAGGAACGCGGTGGAGGCGGCGCCGTCCGACATCAGGCTGATCTTCATGGGAACGCCGGAATTTGCTGCGGTTCCCATGGTTCGCTTGCATGAAATGGGTTTCGTGGTGGCGGGAGTGGTCACCGCGCCGGACAGGCCCGCCGGCCGCGGCCGCAAGGTTCAGTTATCAGCGGTCAAGGTGGCAGCTCAGGAGCGGAGCTTGTTTCTCATGCAGCCGAAACTGATCAGAAATCGGCCCCTGATCGACCGGATACGGCAACTGGCGCCTGATTTCATCGTGGTGGTTGCCTACGGAAAGATACTGCCGCCGATGATCCTGTCGCTCCCGCGTTATGCCGCCATCAACCTGCATCCATCCCTGCTCCCGCGATACCGGGGACCGGCGCCGGTAAACTGGGCCGTGTTACGGGGTGAGCGATACACCGGCGTAACGGTTATCAAGATGGAAGATGAACTTGATGCGGGGGCGATGTATCTCCAGGAGCGCTATCCAGTGCCGCCACGGTATCCCGCCGGCAGGTTGCTTATGGATTTGGCCGAACCCGGCGCCGCGCTGCTCGCCGCCGCTATGTTGGGGATCGCCGCCGGTGAGCTGCACCCGACCCGGCAGGCGCATGACCAGGCGAGCTATGCCCCGATGCTCACCAAGGAACAGGGCAGGATCGACTGGCGATTAC
>JAFGDC010000367.1 GCA_016932295.1 candidate division CSSED10-310 bacterium | reverse complement strand
GAGCGAGAACATCATACATACCGGCATTTTTTCAGGAATGAGCGGCAGCCCGGTGTACCTTGACGGCAGGTTGATGGGCGCGGTGGCGTACGCCTTTCCATACGCAAAGGAGAGCCTGGCCGGCGTGACACCCATCGGCCGGATGACCGCCCTCGATGGTGGGCGTAGGACTCGTGGAATACCCACAACCCGCGGTACCCTCCCCATCCTGCGTGCACAATGGCCGCAACCGCTGTCCCTGCAACCACCCAAGCCGGCCGCGGGAACCGCCAGGAGCCTCCTGCTGCTGGAAGGCATCCCCACGGGCGCCGTGCCTCACCTTTCTGCGCCTTTCCTGCAACACCAATTGGTTCCAGTCAGTGCCGGCGTCACCGGAAACGCCATCGGTCCCGCGGTACTGGAACCAGGCGCCACCATAGTAGTGCCACTGATAAGTGGCGACATCAACGTCGCGGCTGCGGGGACTATCACCTCAGTTGACGGTGACTCCGTTCTCGGTTTCGGCCATGGATTTCTCGAAACCGGACCGTGTGCCATGCCGCTGCAGTCGGGCATCGTCCACACCGTGATCACCAGTTATCAGCAACCCTTCAAACTGTCATCACCGGTGGCCATGGTGGGCAGTGTGCTCCAGGACCTGTCCGCCGGAATCTTTGGCCGGCTGGGAGCTGCTCCGGATACCATGCAGTTCAGTCTGGTGCTTCGTGAGGAATCGGGTACGCGCCGGGAATACCGATTATTAGTGACGCCGGAACCGGCTATGCTGCCCCAACTCCTGCTCATCGGTGCCGGACAGCTCATCGCCCGCACCCTGCGTGGCGCCGGTTTCATGTCTGCGCGGGGTAGTCTGGAACTGGATATCGGAGGTGAAACGGTCAACTGCCTGGTCAGCGCGGTGGAAGCTGATTCCGCGTATGTGCTTGCCAATGGACTGCTGGCACCGGTGTACAGGTTGTACGAAAAAGCCGGTCGATTTCCCGATGTGCGCACTGTAGCCCTGGATATTGAACTGGTGCCACGCCTGGAAGCCGGCGAAATCGTCCGGATCCATGCGGATCGGCGCTGGGCTGCCCCCGGCGGGACGGTGGCGGTCAGCGCGCTGGTTGAACGAACCAACCGCGATCCGGAGGAAGTCACCGTTCCCCTGCCGGTGCCGGAACGCAGGTCGTTGCAGAATGCATGGGTCATGGTCATGGGTACACCCGATTGGGAACGTTGGATGCGCCAGCGGGAGCGATCGGACCATGATGACAATCCGTCGGAAATAGTGGACTCCATGCGCCGGTTGAATTCCCCGGATGGCCTGCATGTACTGTTGGCAAAGGATGGTGTCGATCTCGCCCTGCCGGACGCTGATTTCACCGATCTCCCCGCGCGAATGCACCGGCTGCTCACCTCGCGGCCGGCAACGGGCGCCTGGGATACAAATCGTTTCACGATCATCAGCACTGCCTTCCATGAACTTCCATATCGAACCACCGGGTCCCTGCAATTGAAATTACCGGTCATGGATCAATGAAAGGAGCTGCCATGCATCGCTCCATCACTACCGTTTTATTTCTCGTTCTCTTCTGTCCACTTCTTACTACCGCCGTCAAACCAGGCCGGATGGAGATCAGCGGCCAGGAACAACTGGCGCGGGGTACATTCAATAACCTGAGGATTGCGGCGGATGGCAGCATGAAACTGGATCGCGAACTCCGCGAGGTTGCTGAGCTGGAAGAGGAATCGCTTTATTCCCTGGCGGTGGTCGATGGCGCCTTGTACGCGGGAACCGGCACAGAGGGCAGGATCTACAGGATCGGACAGGATGGACGGGTGGAACTGGTGTTCGATTCCCCGGAGCATAGCGTACTGTGCCTCGCGACGGGCAGGAAGGGTGTCCTGTACGCGGGTACAGGGCCGGATGGCATCATCTATGAAATCCATCCCAATCGCGAGGCGCGTATCCTGGCGCAGACCGGAACACAGTATGTTTGGGCACTCGCCGTAATGGACGGCGGTGCCCTGCTGGCCACCACCGGTTCCCCCGGAAAACTTTTCCGAGTAGAAGAAAAGAATGTCGAGGAGATCTTCTCCTGCCAGCAGGAACACCTGCTTGCACTGACCCGCCGGGGCGACGAATGGCTGATTGCCGGTTCCGGTGACGGCATCGTTTATGCGTACAATGGAAAAATGGTGCGGCCATTCTTCCAGGCCGACCGCAACGAAATCGGCGACCTGGTGCCGGGACAGACCACCTATATCATGGCCATCAATGCCGTCGAAGCCCAGGATGCCCCCCGCCAACAGCCGGATCTTATCTATGCGCTGCATGAAGATGGATTCATCGAAGTGCTTCACTCATCGAACCAGAGCCTCTATTCCATGAACGCATTCCATGACGAGCTGCTGGTTTCCTCCGGCGACATGGGAGAACTCTGCTATATTGGGAAAGACGGCGCCGTCGCCTTGACCGCTACAAGGCTGGGAGGACCTATCGCCCAACTTCTGCCGGATAACAAGAACCTGTGGCTGGCAATGTTCTCACCTCCGAAGATCCTCCATGTAAGTGATACCCCGGCGGATCGTGGCGAGTATGAATCAGAGCCGCAGGATGCCGGCACTTCAGCTCGTTGGGGACGATTGCACGCCGTCACCATGCCGACTGGCAGTACCCTGCTGCGCTTCTGGTGCCGAAGTGGTTCCACCAAGCATCCGGATGAGTTCTGGAGCAACTGGGTGGAGGTTGACCAGGCCGATGGGCGCATTTTGTGCCCGCCTGCTCGTTTTTTACAATGGCGTGCGGAGTTCCGGCGCGGTAATGAACCGGTCGTCCTCCATTCACTGGAAATCACGTATCAGAAAACGAACCATTCCCCCAGAATCACTGAACTCACAATCTATCCGTTGCGGCATGGAATGTTCCAGAACGTGCCGCCGTCCCCCAAAAAAATCTTTCAACAGAGGCTGCCCGGCGGTTTGACGCTTGAATACAATTTCCAGAACGATGAACCGGGAGGACTCTCGAAAGGACGCTGGATTCGACTGCGGGAACTCCGTACCGTCAGTTGGACCGCCACCGATCCAGACAGTGATGCGCTCCTGGCCGGCCTCTCCTTCCGAAAAGTGGGAAGCAACACCTGGATCAAGCTGGTGGAAGAATGGCCGGAACAATTTTACACCGTGGACACCTCTTCCCTGGAGGATGGGCGGTACCAGATCAAGGTCGTGGTTGATGACAGTCAGGACAATACCATCCAAGATTCACTCACCAGGGAGTTTGTCGCTCCCCGCTACATGGTGGTGGATCGCACGCCGCCTGTCATCGAGCACTTTGAAGTGATTCAGAAGCAGGGCACGCTGCGGCTCGAGGCCCGGGTGAGCGATGCCATGAGTGCCATGGATTCGGCTGAAATCATGCTGGATGGAGCACACTGGCGGCAGATAGCTCCGGAGGACGGCATCCTCGATGACCGTCGCGAATCCTTCCTGCTGACTATTGAAGCAGGAGAACCATCTGCCGGTGTCTACCTCAGAATCACCGACGAGGCGCAGAACATCACCGCCGCCTCATGGCCGTAAACACGATACAGGCAATCCGGGAAAAACCGAGCGATCCCGTCATTCGCACATCTGCCTGAGCCGGGTCTGAGCCCGGGCATAGCGCAGACCGCAAGATTCAGCGGCACTGCCGGTAGGCAAAGTCGATATACAAAACCGGCAGGCTGAATTCAGTTCATCCTCTCAGACAGGATACCATCCGGCGGTGCACACCACCGTTTGGTCACAAATCGAACGAACAGCGCGGTCTCCGGTTTTACCTGACCGGAGTCGAGTCGCACCAGGTGCAGGCATGCACCGGAGGTTTTATTTCCACCGTTTTCGGGCCGGCAATCCCATCAGCAACACGCCGCTCGCCAGCAGCACCAGCACCAGCAATCCACCCGGCCCCGCGGCGGGCACTGGTTGCGGCGTCACCGTGGGAGAGAGGACGGCCGTTGGTGTGGGTGTGCCCACCAGCACCGTGAAACTATACGGCAACGCAGCGGCCACCCCTTCATCAAGGGAACGGTAGCTGTGGAGGTCGTCACCGTAGAGGAAGGTCGGGTATGGATTGACGAGAGGATTGCCGCTCACCTGGAAATAGTATTCGATGACCGTTCCGACAGGCCAACTCTGCACCAGCAGGCGCGCGTAGTATTCATTGTCTTCCTCGGTGGCGAAGTAGCTCATGGCGTGCGTGGTCCAGGTGCCCCCCTGAACACGCCATTTGAACTGCGCGTTCCAGATTGCCAGGGGCGGATACCCACCGATGAAGAAATAGGTGTTGATGGTCTGATAGGTGGGATGAAGCGGATCCCGCATGGTGTATTCCATGGGCTCTTGGTTGATGGCGATATGCCAGGCATCCAGCATGGGAATCGGGGTGTGGGTCGGGGTGATGGTCGGGGTCGGGGTGATGGTCACCGTCGGCGTAAACGTCGGGGTCCAGGTGGGAGTTCTGGTTGGCGTATTGGTCGGAGTGTACGTGGGGCTCCAGGTGCTCGTCGGAGAAAGGGTCGGCGTCAACGTGGCGGTGCCTGTATTGGTTGGCGTCTTGGTTGGCGTCCTGGTTGGGGTCAGGGTGATGGTGGGAGAACGCGTGGGTGTGTAGGTCGTGGTCCCGGTGGGAGTCCTGGTGGGAGTGGAGGTGAT
>JAFGDC010000366.1 GCA_016932295.1 candidate division CSSED10-310 bacterium | reverse complement strand
TCCATCAAGGCAGTAGATTCCCCCTCCGGTAACCGCCTGGTTGTCGTCGATGATGTTGCCGGTCACCATCGGCGCTCCGCCGGAAAGCAGTAAACCGCCCCCGTCACCCATGACCGGATTGTCGTTGTTGATGAGGATGGTGTTGCCGGCGATCAGGGGCGAGGCCCCCGCGCAGTATATGCCGCCGCCTCCGAAACCCGAGGCGATGTTCATGGAAATATCGTTTTCGTAGATCTGGGCGTCCGTGGCGCCCTGGCAATAGATGCCGCCTCCGCCGCCGGCGTGGTTGTGTTGAATCTGGTTCTGGCTGATTTCACCCGAAACGTCGTCCAGGTATATGCCGCCGCCGAGCCCTTCCGCGCTGTTCCACTGTATAAGGTTTTCCTGCGGGTCCATGGAGACGGTGTCGGCGTAAATCGCACCTCCATCCACGGCGTAATTGTTTTCAAACGTGTTGAACTCGATGTTCACCCCGCTCACTTCAGACAGGAAGATGGCGCCGCCGGATTCATCCGCCGAATTCCCCGAGAATTCATTGTTTTCCACGTGCAGCCAGGCATTGTTCACATTGAGACCGCCGCCTTCGACGGCTGCCTGGTTGTCGGTGAAGCTGTTCCTCAGCAGATCGAGGCTGCCCCATTCACCGAACACGCCGCCGCCGGCGGTCGCCATGTTGCCGCTGAATACATTGTCGGCATTGAGTCCGACCACGGCATCACACTCCAGGCAGTAAAAACCGCCGCCGTTGCTCTCCGCATAGTTACCCTCGAAGGTGTTGCCGTCAATGTATGAGATGGTCGCTTCCAAGTAGAGCCCGCCGCCATCGGAATAAGCCTGGTTAAAGGCAAATGTATTGTCCTGGATGGTCGGATAGGCGAACTGGCTGAACATGCCGCCGCCGCCGTCGGCGTAATTGTAACTGAGGTAATTGTTTTGAATCAGCGCGGTCGAATCCTCTTCGATGGCGATACCGCCGCCATTGTAGCTCGCGCTGTTTGATTCGATCGTGTTGCCGTCGATCGACGGCGCGCCCCCGCTGCAGAAGATGCCACCGCCCAGTTCGGCAGCGTTGTCGGTGATCCTGTTGTCGCTGATCTCATCGTTCGAGTCATAGCAGGCTATGCCGCCGCCGTACATGGAGTAACCTGACTGATTATAGGAAATAGTATTGTCGTAAAGCGCTGCATTGGCTGTCTCGCAGTAGACCCCGCTGCCCATCACCCCGGCTGAGTTTGTCTCGATCGTGCACTGCTCGAAGCTCGGGCTGCTGTCACGGATATATACGCCACCACCCAGTTCGTCGCTCTCGTTGTCATTGATCTCATTCTCGGTGAAGCTCGCCGTGGTGCCGTTGATACAGGCCACGCCGCCGCCGAAGGAGGCGTGGTTGGAATTGATGTAATTGCGGTCACCCCAGCGGTTGGCGATGAGAGCTGAGTTGTCGAGCGCGATGCCTCCACCATGGCCGAGAGCGTAATTGTCGGAGATGGTGAAATTGTCGAAGGAGCTTGAGTCGTTGGCGCAATAGACTCCTCCACCATCCTCGAACGCTTCGTTGGAATGGATTTCATGGGAGTCCATCTCGGACCAGCAGTTGTCCAGATACATCCCGCCGCCGAAGGTGGCGGTGTTGTAGTGGATGAGCGAGCCGTGACAGCCTGGATTTCCTCCGAATACGTAGATTCCTCCGCCCAGCCCGGCGCCGTTGAAAAGTATCTCGGCGTAGCCGAATTCGGCGCCTGATGCATAGTAAAACGCGATGCCGCCACCGAAATCAGCCCCATTGTTCACGATGGTTTCATAATAGAAGACGTTGCTGCCGCCGTTGGTGACCATGATGCCGCCTCCGTACCCGTACCCGTTGTTGTTGTCGTAGATGTTGTCCATGTTGTAGGTGTGCGAGGACGAGCAATACAACGCGCCGCCGTCCCATTCGGCGGTGTTGCTCTCGAGGATGTTGAAATGCATGTTGGGCGCGCTGCCCTCGATCATGGCCACCCCACCACCGAAACTGGCGTAGTTCATGCTGAAAACATTGTATTGCATGTAGGGGGCGCTGCTGCCGGTGGAAGCCAGGCCACCGCCGTAGCCGGCGGCGATGTTGTGCTCGATGTGATTGTTGTCGAGAAACGGATCGGAGCCGTCGCTCCAGACGCCGCCGCCGTTCTGGGCGATGTTGTTCTGTATGTAATTGTCACCGATGTAAGCGCCGCTGAACGCATTGCCGTAGTCGGCGATGCCGCCGCCATTCACGGGGGATTCATTGTACTCGATGATGTTGTTGACAATGGTGGGATAGGCGCTGACGATGAGAATGCCGCCGGCCTGCAGATCATAGCCGTTGATAATGGTGAAGCCGTCCAACACCGCCGCGAAGGTCTCGGTGTTGGCGAAGGTCACCACCGGTCCGGCGAAACCGCCGTCAATGATTGTCAAACCCGCTCCGGATGTGCTCTGGACGGTGATCAGCTTGCCCTCGAAGTCAATGTTTTCCACGTACGTGCCGGGATCGACGTCTATCACATCGGTATCGACCGCGGCATCGATCGCTTCCTGTATGGTGAGATAATCGCCCGGCACCGACCATGTGGCCGCGCCGGCGAAAGGAATGGATACCACAAGGATAACAAGGATCGAAGCTACCGATTCGATGGGCTTCATGATGTGAAATGCTCCTGTTCCAGGTTGTCGTTATCCCGGCGTGAGCCGGGGCTTGATTCGCCTTGACCGCACCTCATGCAGCGGCACCACACCCGTCGCTCTCACTGCATAACTGCTGCTGCGATATACCAGAATCAGTGTAGGAAGGGTATTTTAAAAAGCAACTTTTCCTGAAACTCAGGTGGATGAAGCTCTCGCAGCGCCTGTCACGGCATCCCTGATCAACGTGTGATCACCTATCACGTAATGGATCGATGTCGGTTGAACCGATCCCGCTGTCCAGCCGGTCCGGCGCTTGCTGTGGCGGTTGAAGTACAGTGCGTGGCGGGAGCCTGCCGAATTCCAGGCTGCGCTGCCAAAGTAGTGCCTGATGTCCGCCCACTTCCAGCGCATCGGTGAAATCGTGCGTATTCCTTATTGAACCGCGGTTGTCACCCGTCCGTTCCGGCGACTCCGGCCGGCCGCCGGCTCTCCGGCGTGAAATGGAAAACGCCCTCGGTTCCAGGTAGCTTCAACCGGTACGAACGGCCTTTTCCATCCACCCTCTCCAGGCGTTCTCCAAACACCTCCCGCAGAGCATCGAAGTCCTCCGCGGAAATCCTTGTTTTAAATGACTTAAAACGTGATTTCCGCGCCAGTCGGTCAGCCTCGAAATGCATGATGAACAACTGGTCCGTCACCTGGAATACCCAGATGCGTGTGCCATCGTCCCGTTCCTTCCAGTACATCGGCGGATTCCAGACATCGCGGACCACCTGCAAGGAGACACCAGCCGGCAACAGTTCATACAGGCCGGTGTCGATGGCACTGCCGGTGACTGTCTGCCACTTGATGAACGCATGGTGCAGGTGGTCGTTCAGGTAGCACACCATGAATTTGCCCGTGCCCATGTCATAGGAGTGCAGCCGCAGATGCCCGCCTTGAGGTCCGGGCCATTCCTGTTGCACGCGTGAAGAGCCGATGATGGATTCGATGGCGGACCTGGAATCACCCTCCTCGACGATGTCTTCGATGGATCGGGACAGCGAGCGTGGCGACACCGCAAGCTGGACCGTGTCATCCGCCATGAACAGCTTCAAACCGTTGGGGTAAGACCATTCCGTGAAATCATGCCGCGGTTTGACCGCTGGATACCGCACCCACCCGCGGTCCGTTGGTTCTCCATACGCGCTTCGAATGGCGTCGACGCTCATGCCGGCGAGATCGTTCAAATCTTCTGGATTCACGCCCTGTTCAACGGATAAAGCCAATGCGGCATCACCGGCGAACCGAACCAGGTAGTGATCGGTGGTCACACCGTGGCGGTAGATCCAGGTCTCCTGCTGGTCATCAACGGTGATCTCGTGAGGCTCGCCCAGCAACAGCCGGACCTGCGCCCTGGTCTTCCCGCGCGCCTGGCTCCAGGCGTTGGGATCGATGCGGTTGGGACTGCGGAACCAAGCCCAGGTCATCCGCCCGTCATCGTCCCAAAAAAGATGGATGAGCGACTCCCTGATGTCGTATGTCCAGCGGGTGAGTGGTCCAGATGGGTCGACGAGGGGAAACACGCCCCTATCGATGGCAAGCGGTTCTCCGAAGAGGAAACGGACTGTCTCCCGGCTGAGTTCATGGTCGATGACAATGCGGTTGACCATGGCGGACAGGTCGGGAGAAAGATCGCGGGGTGCGGGTTCCGTCAGGTGACTGAGAACATTGAGGGCGGCCAGCCTGTATCCGACTCGGTTGGGATGGTGGTCCTCGAAGAGGAGGGTGTGGCGGTTGAGGGGAGGGAATGCCTGGAAGAGCGGGAAGTTGTCCACCACGGTGAGATCGAGCCGGCGGCCGGCTTTCATGATACGGGCGTTGTCGGCCTCGTGCACCGGGTACGTGAGAACGAGAAACTGGATGTTCCGCGCCGCGGTGAGTGCATGCATCTTCTTGAAGTCTGACTCCAGGAAGGTGAGGAGTTCATCGTGGGACAATGTTGAGGAATCGACCGGGAGGATACTGGTGTCCTCGGCGCCGAAGAACGCCGGCTGGGGTTTGAACCCGAAACGGGTGAGAATGAGCATGCGGAGCAGGCGGTAGAGGCGCGAGTTCCGGACGAGCCGGTCGGCGGCGGGGATCTTGAACGATGCGCCGCGACCGGTGGCGTTGTAATCATTGTTCACGCCACCCCATTCGATGACGATATCCGGAGTGGCGTAGTCGAGCTGGTATGCCAGTTCGGTGGCGTGCATCCAGGTGTTGCTGCCCGGTTTGCCGTAATTGATGACCGCGTGATCGGGAAGGAGCGCCTGCAGGTGACCGGCCAGTGTCTGCTCGCGGTCGGCGCCGACCCCGTACATGTTCGAATCGCCGAAACACCAGATGGTCGATTTCCCTTCCGCATTGGAGTCGCCGCGGCGGCGTGCTTCGAGCATGACGGCGGTCAGCCGTAGGGCGGCTTCCGCCATGACCAGGGACAGCAGAATGGTCACGATGATCCAGGCGAATCGCCGCCCGCGGCTGCTCACGGCCGTATCCCCCGCGGCGGGATGTGGGGTCGCGGATTGTCCCGGGCCTGTCTGGCGATGATTCCTCCCTTGTGGTCTCTTCCTATAGTAAAAGAATCGGTGGATTCTTTGAAGCTGCATCGGGGTGGTTCAATGCCTGGTATATGGTTCCATTCACCCTTGCCGCCGCCGGCTTCTCGGTCGTCCCGCTTTATTTAACGGTTATCTGCTTTATTAAGTAAGCACAGGTGGTATTTCAGTGCCATGACATCGTCGCGGTTCTGGTTCTTTGACTATGGATCATTGCGTAGCAACGAATTGTTCCGGTCAGAATGGTTGGCACTGGGATTGCACCAGGAACCGGGGTTGCTGTTTCCCCGTGATTTGACGCCCCGAGGGCGTCTCAGCGAAAGGAAGTGATTGTGATGGCGCGAATTGTCGGATGTGTGGTGGCGATGGCGGTCATCGGCGGCATGGTGTTCAACGGCGCGGTCCTGGCGGCGCCGACGTTGCTTAACGTGTCCTATGATCCTACCCGTGAGTTCTACCAGGAGTTCAACAACGAGTTTGTCTCGTATTGGAAGCAGAAAACCGGTGAGGATGTGGTGATTCAGCAGTCGCATGGCGGTGCCGGCAAGCAGGCGCGGGCGGTGATTGACGGATTGGAGGCGGATGTGGTGACCCTGGCGCTCGCCTATGACATTTCCGCCATCGCGGAACGCACCGGCATGATGCCCATGGACTGGCAGAAGCGATTGCCCAACAACAGCTCGCCGTACAATTCCACCATCGTGTTCCTGGTGCGCAAGGGTAATCCCAAGGGTATCAGGGATTGGCCGGATCTGTTGGGACCGGGGATCGAGGTGATCACGCCCAATCCCAAGACGTCCGGTGGCGCGCGCTGGAATTATCTGGCGGCATGGGCGTACGTCTTGAAGCAGGAGTTGGGTGACCTGGCGAAGCTCCAGGATCCTGCTGCCGCGGCGCAGGTGGCGGTGGCCGAGACGAAGGCGCGCGAGTTTGTCACCGCGTTGTTCAAGAAGGTGCCGGTCCTGGATTCCGGCGCCCGTGGTTCCACCAATACGTTTGTGCAGCGGGGCATCGGTGACGTGTTGTTGGCCTGGGAGAATGAGGCGTTTCTGGCGGTGAACGAGTTGGGGCCGGACCGGTTCGATATCGTGGTGCCATCCATCAGCATCCTGGCCGAACCGCCGGTGACGGTGATCGACAAGGTGGCCCAAAAGCACGGTTTGCTGAACTTGGCGCAGGCATACCTGGAATATCTCTATTCACCGGCGGGGCAGAAACTGGCGGCGAAGCATTACTATCGTCCGGTGCTGGCCAGTTTCGCCGATCCGGCGGATATGGCGCGGTTCCCTCAGGTGTTGAGGATCAGCATAGACGAGGTGTTCGGCGGCTGGACGGAAGCGCAGGCCACACATTTCAACGACGGCGGGATATTCGATCAGATCTATCTTGGCGGCAATTGATGGCGCGTATGCCGGGAGCGGAGTAGGTCATGGCGTTGAGATTCAGGCAGGCGAGTGTGTTGCCCGGTTTCGGCCTGACCCTCGGCGTCACCTTGACCTATCTCAGTCTGGTGGTGCTGATCCCCTTGTCGGCTCTTGGCTTCAAGTCCGCTTCCATGGGGTGGACCGATTTCTGGACCACGGTGACACAGCCGCGGGTCTTGGCGGCCTGCCGGTTGTCCCTTGGCGCCTCCCTGGCGGCGGCGCTGGTGAATGCCTTCTTTGGATTTATCGTGGCCTGGTCACTGGTGCGCTACTCATTCACCGGCAAGCGGCTGGTGGAAGCCCTGGTGGATCTGCCTTTCGCCTTGCCCACGGCGGTGTCGGGCATAGCGCTCACCACCATCTATTCCCGCAACGGCTGGATCGGCCGGTGGCTGGAACCGGACGTCAAGGTGGCGTTCACGCCGCTGGGGGTGGGGTTGGCGTTGACCTTTGTCGGCCTGCCCTTCGTGGTGCGCACCCTGCAGCCGGCGCTGGAGGACATCGAGGTGGAGACGGAAGAGGCGGCGGCCAGCCTGGGGGCGTCGCGCTGGCAGACCATCCGCCGGGTGATCATGCCGGGGATCCTGCCGGCATTGTTGACGGGATTCACCATGGCTTTCGCGAGGGCCCTGGGGG
>JAFGDC010000365.1 GCA_016932295.1 candidate division CSSED10-310 bacterium | reverse complement strand
TGCTGGCTTTCCCCGGCATCCTTCTGGCCATTGCAATGGTGGCCATCCTGGGACCAGCCATCGATCACGTCATCCTGGCTCTCTGCATCATGGGCTGGGTGGGTTTCGCCCGATTGGTCCGCGGTCAGGTCCTGGTGGTCCGGGAACAGGAGTATGTCGAGGCGGCGCGGGCCCTGGGCGCCGGTCCAGTCAGAATCATCGTCCGCCACATCATCCCGAATATCCTCGCCCCCGTGCTCGTGCAAGCCACTCTCGGCATCGCCGGAGCCATCATCGCTGAGGCCGGATTGAGCTTCCTCGGTCTCGGGGTGCAGCCTCCCACGCCCAGTTGGGGCGCCCTGTTGGATGAAGGCGTGGATTTCCTGCTTGAAGCACCCCACCTGACGATCTTCCCCGGGTTGGCCATCATGATCACCGTGCTGAGTTTTAATTTTCTCGGCGATGGCTTGCGGGATGCCCTGGATCCCAAAATGGAAACCGATTCCATGCGGGTCTGAACCACCTCTTCAGGGTGACCGTCGCCCCGACTCCAATGAACGGATCCTGTTCGATGCCATGATTGACCCTCGTCTTGCGGGATGATCCAACATCTCGTCTCCAAACCGGAAACGATATCGTTATCATGGGCTGGTAAGATCGTATGCTCGAGGGCTCCAGAATGTTACCGGCTGCTTGTGACGATGTAACGGCCCGTCACAGTAAAAAATTGGGAAAAAAGTGAAAATCGAGGTCACGATGTGTGCCGCACTGCGTCTTTACCTTATTGGAGGAGATGAACAGGTTAACCAGTTCAATCAAAGGAGTGCATCATGGCTTTCAGGATCGAGTTCGGCGGCGGCGGATTTAAGAAAAACAACGACACCGTGGAAGGTTATGGAGTCAAGCTCAGCAAGATCTACGAAGACTGGCGCGGCGGTTCCGTGTTATGGGACGATGAGGACGAAGATGGTGAGGTCGGCATCACCTTGAGCAACGGCAGTGGTACGTCACTGGGTGCGAGCACGCGTGCCTTCACCGTCCCATTGAACGCCTCGTTTCCATACCTCTTCGAGATTTACGGAGGTGCCTGCTCTTTTACTGCTTCATGTATGAAGCTCGAGTATTCAGGCGGCACCGGCACGGTGACCCTGACCTATTTTGGTGCCCACAAGTCGTACGATTTGAGCGATTACACATCCGGCACCTACGTCGTTAAGCTTGACTTCGCCGATGCCAAGATTCCCGGATACCAGGATGAAGAGGATCCTCCGTACGAGATCAGTTTCGGGCTTTGATTGATACCGGGCAAGGACGAGTGGGCGGCGGGCCCTGTCGGTTTTTGTCCGGCGCGATCTTCTCAACACCAGCATTCACCAAGATGGTGATTGAAATCTGCAGCATGAGCGGGTGGCCAATAGGGCACCCGCTCAAATTTTTATTCATCCCCCAACGGGGTCGTACCCGGAATCCTGTAATCTTTGCTGCGAAACGTTGGTAACCATGGTTTTGCGACGCTCAATTGTACCTTCAATCAAGTCAATCGCAGATGGTAACGGGCACATTGT
Source organism: candidate division CSSED10-310 bacterium (assembly GCA_016932295.1). The sequence goes on along the minus strand of JAFGDC010000365.1, from coordinate 7,905 downwards.
TCCAAGGACGGAGCTATTGCCCCCGAAATGCGTCCATCAGACCTGCATGATGCCTTTCCCAAGCACCGGCGGTGGATGAGGGAATCCTCGCTTTCGTTGACAGTTCGGTAGCTGCGGTTACAATAGCAGTTGTCCGCTAACAAGGTGAGGTATCCAACTCTGAAATGCTTTTCCCCATGTCGTACAGCCGTGCTGCTCGGTTCCGTGATTTTTCTCGGTGCGCAGATATTGGTGGCAGGTCATCAGAGCCTGGTCACCTATCTGGGTATCACACCGTACCCTTCCGTACGGCGCCCGATGCAGCTCCAGGCGGGTGATCTGACCGCGAGGCAGTACGATGTCATCCGCAAACTCTCGATGCGTTACCTGGAATGTCGGCAGTCCGGCGCGGCGCCGGCGGCGCGGGTGATCAGCGGGTATCTGAACGTATTGACCGAAGCCTATGATCATCAGATTGAGGGATCGTTATTAGCGCCGAGCGTCACTCGGATCTTGTCGCTTTCTCCTGCGGAAATACAACGATTCCAGGCGGCGCGGGAACTCGTGAAAGAGGCGAAGGCGCAATTGGATGCGGGTAATCCGCGGGAGACGCTCGCCCTGCTGGATGAAGCCAGCCGGTTATACAATGACATCGGCGTGCGGGAGGAGGTTCGGTTTCTCGGCATCTTATCCGGCAACATCGCGCACAGCATCAAGGACTATGTTCTGGCTGACAGGTATTGCCAGGCGGTGAGGGATGCATACTCGAGCGGCACTCCGGATCACTTGATGGTGAAGTGTCTGGGTACTCTCGGTGTCACCAGGCGTCGGCTGCTGCGTTATGAGCAGGCGCGTCAGCTCTTCAGCGAGTGCCTGAAGTATCAGGTGAAAAGACGGCTGTACAACGATGCGTGGCGGACCATGAACTATCTCGGCAATTACTGGGGTGACAGCGGCTCCGTTGACGGCGCCATGTGCTTTTTCAACTTGGCGCTGGCGTACGGGGAGTCATTGGATGATCCCTATGCCATTCGGATTTCGGCTCACAATTGCATCGATTTGCTGGTGCATGAGACCGATGATTTCGATCGTGCAAAAAGTTATCTCGGAAAGGTGGAGTCGGCTGTGGGGTCAACGGCACCCACCGCGCTGTTGGACCGCTTTTCCATCGCCTACCACGCGGGTTCCTGCCAGGAAGCCAGGGCTGCTGTCAAGGCTCTGGACGGGCTGGACGATCAGGATGTTTCCGGCGGAAACGATACCGCCCAGGACTATCGGAAAAGTCTTGTCAGTTTGATCTGTCGGGAATCCATCCCCTTGTCACGGGATGTCTATGAAGCGAGTCTTGGCGATGCGCTTGCCAGTGGAAGCATCAGCAGCGCGCTGGATACCGCCGTCAATGCCGCCCTTTATTGCCGGTTTCTTGGTGATGATGAGGGTGCCGGAGAGTACTATCTTCGTGCGTACGAGTTGTTGGCGAATGTCGACCTGGTGGAGCTGGACCAGTCCCGCAGCATGTATCTGCAGGCTGAACGGAGCATTTACGACGGCTTGACGGAATTGCAGATCGTGCACCGGAAGGATGTCTTGACTGCGCTCAACTACATCGAATCCTACAGAAGCCGTAACCTGGTGAAGCGTCTGTCGGAGGAAGGCGGGGATGCATTCACCGTGCGTTTCGACACCCAGGCGGCACTCGTTCAGCAGGTGATAGCGCAACTCGCCGGCCGGGCGCAGGTGATTTATATTCACTCCATAGTCGGAGCGGTGTTCGTTTTCCTGATAAAGGACGGCATGGTTCTCGTTGAAACCCTCAAGGTCACACCGGAACAGATGGAAGAAGCAACGCAACGGCTTTTAACCGCCATCGCCGGTCACAGCGACGAATTCAGTGAACCAGCCGAGCGCCTCGGCGAGCTGCTGCTCGAACCATTCGCCGACCATCTGGAAGCCGAGCAGCCGCTTTTCTTCATCGCAAGTGGTGCCATCGCCGCCATTCCCTTCGCGGTACTCCCGTTCCCGGGTCATCGCGGCTCATGCCTCATGGAGTTCGTACCCGTCGGCTCCATTCCAAGTCTCATCTCGCTTCACCAATTGACCCAGACGGCCAGACCTCTGCCGTCCAGACCGCGTTGCGACTATTGCGGAATATGTACCTATCCGTCCGGATCCCTGCTCCGCAGCCTGCCGGCGGTGGGTGCGGAAGTCGGGGTGCTTCGCGTCATGGACACCGCGCCTTTCACCTTCCACCTGGATGCCCGGTGCTCGAAGGCATCGATCCTCGATCTGCGCGGCCTGAGCGACATCCTTCACATCACTTCGCACGGCTATGTCGATGCCATACACCCGCGACTTTCGTACTTCCAGCTTTATCCCGTCGACGAGCATGATCCCGGCCGGCTCTATTTCGATGAAGTCGCGGCCGGCAACACTCATCCGCAGTACCTGATGTTTTTGGCGTCCTGCTATTCCGGCGCCGGTTGCCGGATGTTCGGCGAAGACCTGGTAGGCATGTCATGGGGTTTTCAGGCAACCGGCACACCACGGGTGGTCGCCAGTCTATGGGATGTCGCGGACACCGCCGCGGTGGTCACCATGATCGAAGCGTTCTACCGGAGTTTATTCGCCGGTTCGCCGGCGTACGAGGCGCTGCGGCGAGGCCAGATGGCTATCCGCGCCAAGGGTGCAGGATTGACCCATCCGTATTATTGGGCGGGATTCCGTTACAGCGGTGTTGTGGACTGACGCCTGCCCCTCGCTCCACCCGTCACTGTCCAACGGTGGTACCATCCGCCTGAGCGGTGTTTCCCATGCACTTCCGGCATGATCGTTCAACGCAGGCAGGCACGGCACCAGTGAATATGAAAAGCGGGGAATCGGATTCCCCGCCGGTAGTGATGCTTGAACGGTGACGCGTCCTACTGGATGGGCACGCAGGCGTCCACGGGGCAGACCTTGGCGCAGGCCTGACAAGCGGTGCAGTTTTCAAGAAGGATGACGTAAGGATCACCTTCGATGATCGCATCGAATTTGCATTCCGGCTTGCATGAACCGCACGTGATACAATCTTCGGTGATCCTGTACGGATTCTTGTCACCCTTGGTTTTTAATTTGTCCTGAGTGCGCAGGAACTCGACTTGCAGCCTGCTGTGTTGCGCGTTGACTTTCTCGCGGCTTTCTTTCAAATCCTTGCGCAGATCTATGTAGGAATTTCGGAGATCGTCGATTTCCTCCATGAGGGCTTTCCCCTTATAGTGATTCTTCAGAGCAAAAAGGAAGGCGACGATCGCGATGAGGAAACCTAACCAAGCCATGTAAAAACCTCCTGGAGGTAAAGTACGATCCGAGCTTGTGATGCACCACAAGAATAAAGAGCCCTTCAGAATCTGTCAAGGACTGATGACCGGTTTGAATCCCTTTCCATGGTGCCGCCGGAACATCACCCGGACCTGAAGCGGCCACCTTATTGGTCGCCGTCTTCCCGGGCTGCCTGTTCTCATGCCAAGAATGACTGATCGGCGGGTTCCGGCGTCTTAAAAAACAACTCCAATGGTGTGTTTACTCATCATCGTGATGGGAGACTTCAGGGGTTTCCCTTCTCTCCCGCTGAACGGGCTATGGCATGGGCCATGGGTTCGGGTGATCGATCATTGTATCGATTGGTCATGCCGGGTTTGCTAACCACTGGTGACTGCCTGTATGCTGGTGGTTGATCAAAAAGGTGGTCGCAGGCGTTCCGGACGACGGTCCGGGATGTGCCAGTCCGCCACGCCGGTTTGGCGGACGCTCCCCGACCCGCCGGGAAGAGAATATATGAATGTGATGCAGGTGGCGCGGATCGCGCGTGTCAACCACTGGTTCAAAAACCTGTTTGTCGTGGCCGGTTGGCTTCTGGCCCTGCATTTTCACCCTCACTGGGTAGACTGGAGCCACGTACTGGCGGTTCTGGGCGGCACGCTTCTCGCCTGTTGTATCTCCTCGGTTAATTACATCATCAATGAAGTCACCGATGCCGAATTCGATCGGCGGCATCCGATCAAAGCCCACCGCATGGTGGCCAGCGGACTGATTCAGCCGCGCCGGTTGGTTCCGCTTACTTTGCTGCTGCTGGTCGCGGGACTGGCTCCGGCCTTCCTGTTCTTCAACCGGTGCTATCTTGTCTTGCTGACCAGTCTTTTCCTGGCCGGCATCGTGTACAATGTGCCTCCCATCCGCACCAAGAACATCCCCATTCTGGACATCATCATCGAATCGGTTAATTTTCCCATCAGGATATCCATCGGCTGGTTCATTCACGACTGGAGCTTGAATCCGCCGCCATTGCTGGTGCTGCTGTTGTTTTGGTCGCTGGGAGCCATGCTCATGACCGGCAAGCGCCTGGCGGAAGTCCGGCAACTGGGCGATCTGGGCAAGTATTATCGTCCTACTTTCAGAATCTATACCCAAGCCATTCTAACCGTGCTGATCATCACTTATGCCATCTGTTTTCTAGGGCTGTTCCACATGTTCTCCCGCCACCTGGTACCAGCGCTCACCTGGTTTCTTCCCGCGGTCACTATCTTCACCGCCTGGTTCCTCGTCATCTCCTGCCAGGTTGATTCCATCATGGTGGAACCGGAGAAAATCTTCCGCCGTCGGCTGTTTTTTCTTTACAGTCTGGCCCTGGTTCTGACCATGGGTACGGCGCTGTTCTGAGGGTTGATCGTGAATCCGGTCCGATCATCGAGGCACGCCTTTTTACATCCACTCGCGTGCAGCCTTGTCATGATCGCCGCCATCAGCCTGCGCCTCATTCACCTGGATTGGGGGCTCCCGGGAGACGAAGTGTTCCATCTCTCCTTCAATGAGGATGAATGGCGCATGGTGAACTCGGTGATGGAGGTGGATCTGGCACAAGCCAGGCTGCTTCCCGGGCAGGTAATTTACGCCTCCGCGCCTATTTATCTCTACGCCGGGATCCTTACGGCCCTCAACCGGCTGGATTTGGTTCCCTTTCATCACGACATCGGCTTATACCGCGCCGATCCGGCGGCTTATCGCCGCATGGTGGCCGCCGGGCGGTTTATGATAGTCTGTTTCAGCCTTGCCGCCGTCATGCTGGTCTATTTGTTGGGCCGCCGTCTGTATTCGGCCTCTATCGGGTTGGCCGCCGCCGCCATGTTCGCGATCGCTCCAGGTCACGTCATCGAGGCTCACTTCATCAAGAGTAACGCGATAATGGTTTTTTGGTCCGCGCTGATGGCCATCCAGGTGATTGCGCTTTACGAGCGACCGACTCCCGGCCGGCACATACTGGCAGGATTGGCCCTTGGCGCCGCCGCTGCAACCCAGTACAACGGTATCGTCTTCCTCATTCCGCTGGTGATGGCTCGGTGGATGCGCGCCAAGGGTCACGGGTTCAGGCGCCTGCCGCTGGATGCCGCCCTGCCGGGTCTCCTGCTGTCATGCGGGGTGGCCTTCATCCTGCTCAGTCCCGCCACTTTAATCGCCGTCCCGAATCAGGGCTCAAGCCTCGCCGATATTTTCAAGGCTTTTGGACGCGACCGGTTCTATACCTATCCCCAAGGCGGACTCTTCCATGAGTTTGGGCACGTTTTTCCTCATGCCCTGGCACCGCCGGTGGCGTGGTTCGGCGGCCTGGGTTGCATCATGCTGCTGAGGCGCGCTCGTGATCGGCTGCTGCTGGCCATGTTGCTCATCACTGCCGTGCTGCCGTTGTGTACCAATCTGAAAACGAGCAGATATGTACTCTTCACGGCGCCGTTCTTCTGCCTCGCTGCCGCCCGGCTGCTCGCCGCCGGCCATGCCGCGCGATCGATCCGCCTTGTTCGGGGTGTGTTGCTCGCCGTTTCTCTGGCTTGGGAAGGTTCGATGACCATAGCCCACCTGGAACTGATGGGAATGCGTGATCCTCGATTGCAGGCGGATGACTGGCTGCGCCGAAATCTGCCTGTGACCACTCCGGTCATCACCTTGCGCGAATTCAGAGGGCTTTACCCTCCGAGCCTCGATCCCCTGGCAGCGAGGCGGCCGGTTATCAGGGACGGTTTGCATCGCCCCGAGCTGCTGGGCGCGTGCCGTTTCCCCGTGGTGGTCGCCGGCCTCGAGATGGACGGCGTGCACGGCAAGTACCTCCGCGATCCCGTACGATATGCCGCGGAACGCCTGGAATTCAATCCGCTGCTCGATGGCGGATGTTACCGATTGGCGGCGAGTTTCCGTAATCAGCCGACATGGTGGCGGGATTCGCTGACCGGGCGCTGGCTTCCGGTGGACCTCACCCTCATCAATCCCGAGATAAGGATCTTCATGCCCGCGCGACCGGTTGACGATTCGAAAGCGAGACCTCCTCATGCAGACTGATGCTCACCCACGCACGCTCGACATCGGCGGCGTCCATCTCGATTCGCCGCTGTTGCAGGCTCCCATGGTGGGCATCACCGATCACCTGCAACGCCGGATCGCGCACCGGTTCGGCTGCGGTGTGGCGCTTACCGAGATGCTCTACGCCAGGTCACTGGTGGAGGGAAGGAAAGAGATGCGGCGATGGTTCGAGAAACCCGCGGGAAAACCACTCGCCGTGCAGATCATCGGTGCGCATCCCCAGCTTGTCGGAGAAGCGGTGCGGATTGCATTCGACAGGGGCGCTGACCTGGTGGATCTCAATTTCGGCTGTTCACGCCGCAAGGTGCTGAGGCGCGGCGCCGGCGCGGCGTTGCTCCGTGACCAGCACCAGGCCGGGGAGATCTTCTCGGCCGCTGTCGCCTCAGCGGCCGGGCCGGTAACGGTCAAAATCAGGCTCGGACCGGCAACCGGACAGAATGTGGCCCGGGTATTCGCCCGTCTTGCGCAGGAATCAGGCCTCGCCGCCGTGACCGTCCATGGCCGGTTCAGCACCGGTCATTACGGCGTGCCGATTGACCGCGGCGCCATCGAAGAGGTGGTGGATGCCGTGCGTATACCGGTGATCGGCAACGGTGATGTCCTGGAACCGAAAGACGGGCTCACTCTGTTCCACCTGACCGGCTGTGCCGGGATCATGGTGGGGCGGGGAGCCATCGGAAATCCCTGGCTGTTTGCACGGATCGACCGGTTGGTGGCGGGGGGCGCGGATCCCGGGGCGCCTGATCTGGATGAGCGGATCGCCGTCATGCGCGGTCACCTTGGTGACCTGGTGGACTGGCTCGGTGAAGCCAGGGCCGTGAGGAATTTTCGAACGCATCTCAGCGGTTATCTCAAGGGAGTGGTGGGTAACGATTCACTTAAATTGCGGCTCTTTCGCTGTGTCACTCTGGAGCAATTTGACGCAGAGATGAGCGAATTCAGAGCATTCCATGGACCCTGAATCTCCGTGCTGCCTATACCGCGAAACCTCCCGCTTGTCTTCGTCCGGAATCGGTTCTTTTTCCGAGACGCTGTTTCAATCCACGGGCTTGTTGTGCGTGGTATTGGAATGCCTCTCCATCTGATTCCTGGATTTCATTGAATACTGAAAGGAGTCTCATTTCGGACTGGAAACTTCGACGTTGTCGGGAGCGGCAACGCCGAAACATGACAGTTTCAGGACGATAACCACCTTACCGGGATCGTTCACCGCCGGCAAGCTGGGCGGAGATTTTTGCTATCATCGCTTGCAGGTCGGCTGCTTCCCGTTGCCGACCGGATAATCGTTGCTTCAGGTCCGCCGTGATCTTGGCGAGTCCCGCCTGTTGATGTCTGCAGCGCCACATGAAGAGCACCATTTCCACCTGGGTCGCCAGTATTCTGAGAATCAACCTGCCCGGGTCGCCGGCTGGCAGAGATCGGGGATTGTCAACCAGCAGCAAGCCCGTTCCGCTGTCCGGCAGCGCAATGGGGAGCGCATACAAATTCGCCGCGTCAATGCACAATATCCGTCGTTCCTGAGTGGAATCGTGCGCTCCCTCC
>JAFGDC010000038.1 GCA_016932295.1 candidate division CSSED10-310 bacterium | reverse complement strand
GCTGATTGGTCCTTCTACCGCCCCGCCTGACCGGCGGCACCCGTAAAGCCGCCAATGAAGGCACACCAAAGCACTGCTCGTCAGACAAACGCACCTCACCACCAAACCACCTCAGGCGTATATCGAAACCAAAGGGTTCCCGGCGACGGGTGGTAGAAGGCTCGCATTTCTGATACAAAGCGTACATCCACCGGAAACGGGGAGGCTCCGAAGTGCGTGTTGAAACGCGTTCTGTCATTTTCCTTGGTTTAGCCCTGATGGTTTGGCTGAGTACGTGGCTGGTAATGGAGCGGGCCGGTACCGCCGATCGTGAAAAGCCGCTGATCGCCGTGGAAGATCCGGTGATTCATTTGGTGCGCGAGTCGGGAGTGACGGCGCAGCGGCAACTGGATATTACGGTCAACGATGTGGTGAGAGGACTTCTCGTGCTGCAAGCCGGAGATTCTTTGGATCCAATGCAGCGAAAGGTGCTTGGTCCGTTGCTGGAGGGGATCGCCGACACGTCCGAAGCCCAGGTGATGGAAATCAGGAACCGTAACCGGTTGATCAGGCAGCGCGTCATATGGCAGAAGCGCCTGCAAGATGGAATGTGCAAGGATCATTTGCGCTATCTCCACTCACATCGGAGTTCCGGGGCGGTGCGGTGAACGGACCGGGAATCTTCCAGGAACTGACCCGTTTCGCGTCACAAGCCACGACAGACGGCCTGCTGTACACAGCGGATGCGCTGCGTCGAAACAGTCTCCTGCTACTGTTGTCCCTGCTGAATGTACAGACCACCGCCATTCTGCTGCTGTCCCTTCACTACAGCGCTCCTGAATTCCAGTATGCATCGATCTTCATTCTGCAGGCGGTGTTCGCTTACAGCATCATCATAGGTTTTCAGCGCAGCACCGCTCCCGATCGATCGTCGTACCCCTGGTTGGAGCGCCTGTTGCGGATCTCCGGCGCCCTGTTCCTCTTCTCCGTGCTGCTGGTCTTTTCGGTCAGGGTGCTGCTTGTTCTGCCCGGATTGTACTACTGGATCATCGCATCTATCTTCATCTATTTCCTTTTCTGGTATGCGTATCCACGCAATCGCATTTACACCGCCGGCCTGGTGCTCTACCTTGTCTTCCTGTCTTCTCCATACCAGATCAAGCTGATTCACATTCTCTCCCCAAATGTCCTCATTCTCGGCTGGCTGTTTCTCTACCACATTGTGGATCGTTGGCGTCGTGGCATTCGGACATGGTCCCTGCACTGGCGCCTGATACCTGCGCTGCTGACTGTCGTCGTTCTGGTGATCGCTACCCACGGCTCTTTCTGCACGCACCGGAGCCTGATCGCCATGGTGAACATCACCTGCGACCTGCTCTTCCTGCTGTTGCTCGCCGAGTATCTCAAAACGGACTCAGGTCGGTTGCACATTCTCATTCCCATCGCCGCCTCCACCGTGCTGACCGCCTCAGTCGGCCTCGTGATCCTCGCTGTTCGCTGCCACGCGCTCGGCTTGACCGCCGGCTTGACGCATGCGCTTTGGGTCAACCGTTGTCCTCCCACCACTACTGCATTCCAGATCGTGGTTCTCGCGCCGTTTCTCCTCGCCTTTCGCGAGATATATTTCATGTCCTACTGGCGGCGCGTGCTTCCTCCCGCCCTGTTCATAATGATGGTCTTCCTGTATGGAACACATTCCTACACACACTGGGTTATCCTTGCGATAGAGCTGACTATCTACTGGTTCCTGTTCAAGCGCCTGCCGATGGGTTCTTCGTCAATATACCGCGGCCGGCGGCGGGGATTGGTGCTGCCAGCCGCGGGGCTCGCCCTCACTGCCTACCCCCTTGGAAGGACAATCCAGGAATTGCTGTGGGCGGGATGGTCCGACCGATGTGCTTTCTGGAGCACCATCGCAAGAACCATCCCCGAGCATATGTGGTTCGGGACGGGCTTCAATCTCAAGCAGTATCTCTACCCGGCACTCGCCGCCCGGCAACCCTTTCAGCCGCTGATCCGCGAATTGACCATCGATGCCGAGAACACATGGCTGGAAATATACACTTCCATGGGACTTGCCGGGGTGCTGTGCACCATCGTGCTCCTATTGGTCGCTTCCCGCAGATTGGGGACGATGCTTCGCAATCCCAATTCCTCATCACCGATCATCTGCGCCACGGCGGCGGCCTTTACGGGCATCCTGCTCGATTCCTTGAGCGATTTCAGATTGCTCAGCGCCGACACTTCGATTTTCATCTGGGTGGTTCTGGGAATAGCCATGTGGAACCCCATCCATCAATCGCGGCTGGATGCTGCTCTTCCCACGAGAACCACGGCGCTCGCCGCCCGTCGAATGGTGGATTTCGTGGTGACACTGGGGTTTGCGCTGATCCTCAGCATCACCTTGAGCCTGGGACTCTCCAGGAGTTTTTTCCAGATCGCGATCCAGGAAGTGTCGTCGATTCCCTACCAGGACTCGCAAACCCATTTCAAGCTGGCCAGACAACATCTGGCAACGGCACTGTACTACAACGGCCTCGATCCCCATTTGCACTACTACAAGGGCTATGCAAACGAACGCGCCGGCCGCATCAAGGAAGCTATCGCCGATTATCGGGAAGCGGTGACCCTCAATCCCCGCAATGAGTATTATTACCAGGAAATAAGTAAAAACCTGCTGCGATTCGGCGACCGGGCGGGCGCCGCTGAAATGCTGGACCGGGCCTTGCGGCTCAATCCCAATCGAGAGGATGCGTTACTCTATTTGGGGAGGGCGGTGGTTTCACATTTCGAAGGTGATGATACGGCCATGCGCCAGGCACTCCTGGACGGCATGGGAGTAAATCCACACATCCTGTTGAAGCTGAAACAGTTGCACCTGCGTCATCCTGATTTCCCGGCCCCGGTGGATATCCTGACCCAGGCCGTCACCGATCTCGAGCAGGCGCAGCACATGGAGGATGGAATCCGGGATCGACTTGCCTACTCTTATTGCCGGGCCGCCTTGCTATTGATGGTCGCCAATCCCTCCTATCGACTGCCCAGCCTGCGTTATCTGGCGGAACAAAGCCTCGCCTGTCTGTCCACGGGTGAACGAAACGGCGTTTGCGCCGCGATCCTCAGATCACGAATTTACGGGTTGAACGACCTGGAATGCAGTCAGACCATCTTACAGAAAGTATTGCAAAGGTATCCCAAACATCCGGTAGTAGAGAACGAAATGGGTCTGCTCCTGTATATCCATGGACAATATGCCCTGTCCATGAAGTACCTGGATGCCGCCATGCTCCACTGGAACTCGAAAGTGGTTGATAACATTTTGTACTATGCAGTTGCCGGCATGGAGCTGGAAATTCTCGACAATCCGGAGGCGGCCCGGCTGAACAGGAACAGGTATCTCTATGTCGAGAGAGACTTTGTCCATCAGTTGTGGGAAGCCCAGCAGTTGTTTTCAAAGGATGAGGACAAGCTGCAACAAATCATTTATTACCATGATCTTCTGCCGGCACAGACCGCGCGGATCATACGTTTCCGGATTTTGCTGCCGGAATTCATCGAAGACTATTGATCACTCATCGTCGGCCGGCGATCCCGACGGAATGGCAGCAGCCGGCAAGCCGGCTTCGGAACCATGATATCCTTACTTCCGTTCCGCATGAAGGAAACCCCGGACCGAACACATACGGACAGCCATTATGCGTTGATTTCGATCTCCTGTTTGAATGCCTTGAGCGTGGCGGGAATGGAGACCTGTATCAGCTTATCGGCGATTAGTCTTGGTATGAAAAAACCGGGTTCCAGTTCTATCTGATAATGAATCAAGGTGCCGGTCGGAGCGATTTCGAACCGCCATTCGCCGCGGCATAGTTGAAAGGGTCCGTCAAGGTGTTCCCAGGAGATGCGCCGGCATGGTTCAAGATGATGGCGAACAGTGAATTGGAACCTTTTAATCAGTCGCAGAGCGAACCGCACCACCACCACTTCGTCGGTATGGTCGAGAACGACAGCTTCCTCGTGATCGCCGAGGAAACGAGGATAGTTGCTGAAATCGGCAACGACATCGAAGCAGCGGCGCGGGTCCGCATTGACCACTATCCGGTTTGATACAACTGTCACGATACATGCTCCCTGGAGGTTGAAGATCGCAACCGGCGTCTCCATCGATCCTAGCGATGACAGTACCGCATAACCTGCTTCGGTGCAATCCGGATGGAGACCGGGAGTCGCACTGCCGCTGATTGTCCTTAGTCAAATGCGGCGCCGAAAGGCGGATGTGGCCAGGCCCGGGAATTCAGGCGGGGGATTCGGGACAGGGTCGAGTTGACAAGCCAGGCGTTTAGTAATACAGCATAAATGGTTTTGCAAGGAGGATGCTGAGATGTGTAAGAAAGGAAACCACTGGATCTGGATGTGCGTGTGCTGTTTTTTATCATCTTTTGTGGCGGTAAGCGTCGCGGTCGCCGCGGCGGTTGCGGCCGAGCCCCCGGTCGAGCGGATAGTATGGGTGTTCGGTGATGATCTCTCACAGGTCCGCGGGCACATTCAATCGCTTCGTTTGACCGTGGAAGACGTGACTGATGAGGGCTTCCAGGCTCGCGCCACCGATGAGCAATTGGCCAAATTGACGGAGTATGGGTACCGTTACAAGGTATTGTGGGAAGATGCCATGGACCGCGCCATGGACCGCAAGCAACGCATGATGGACGATCTGCTGTGGACTGGCTATTCATCCCTGGTATCCCATATGCAGACGGTTGCCGCGGAAAATCCCGACATCGTGCGCCTGCATACGGTGGGTACGACTGTTCAGGGGCGTACTATTTATGTGATGGAGATCACCGACGAACCTGATTACGACGATCCGCTCGAGGCGGAGGTGCGGTTCATCGGAAATATCCATGGTGATGAATACATGAGTCTCGAACTCATGGTCTTGTTGATCGACTACCTGGTGGATAACTACGGGACTGATCCGGACATCTCCTACCTGGTGAACAACCGGGAGATCTGGATTCAGGCGAGCGTCAATCCGGATGGTCACGAAAACGGCTCGAGGTACAACGCCAATTACATCGATCTCAACCGCAACCATGGCTATTATTGGGGAGGTGAAGGCGCTTGCAGTTTTTCCGAACCAGAGGTGCGGGTGCTGCGGGAGTATTCGCTGGACAGGAATTTCAGCCTATCGTTGTCATTCCATGGTGAGACCACCTATATCAACTATGTGTGGAACTTTTCCCCCAACGCCACGCCTGACGAATCGTATATCGACACCTTGTCCTGGGGTTATTACAATCACCAGTTGCCGGGTCAGGGTTACACCGTGATCAATGGCTGGGATTGGTATCAGACGAACGGGGACACCAACGACTGGTCATACGGCTGCCGGGGTGACATCGACTGGACTATCGAAACTCCCGGTTATACATCCGGTGCCATCCAGCAGGACTGGGACAACAACCGCGACGCCATTTTATACATCGCAGACCAAGCGGGCTATGGGATGCAGGGAGTGGTGACCGATGCCACCACGGGAGCCCCCCTGGAAGCCGTAGTGACGATCCTGCAAGCCCCCTGGCCGGTCTACACCGATCCAGCCGCCGGTGATTATCACCGGGTGCTGGCGGCCGGTACCTATGACGTCATGGTCTGGGCAAATGGATATTCCACCGGCTATGGATACGACATTGACGTACCGGACCAGGGCACCGTCACCTTCGACATTGCGCTCAACAGAAATTTCCAAATCTGTGCGCAGCAGGTCTGCACGTATGAAGTCACGAGTTACTACACCAGCAACTACACCAATCTGGCCTATCCCCATTACGCGCTGGGTCCTTCCGACAG